>OMSS01000045.1 GCA_900313795.1 uncultured bacterium
AAACGTTGAAACTTGACAAAATTTTGTTTATACCGGCGGCAAAGCCTCCGCATAAATCTCTACACGAGAATAAAGACGAGGCTTTGCACAGGTTAAACATGACAAAATTACTCGTAAAAAATGAACCGAATTTTGAGGTTTCGGACATTGAATTTCATAGGGAAACGCCCTCGTACACTTGCGTTACGATTAAAGAACTTTATGCAAAATATAATTTAAGCGAAAAACCGTATTTTATAATTGGGGATGATGCGTTTGTGAAAATTGACAGTTGGTATCACACGGACGAGTTGAAAACCCTTGTGGACTTTGTCGTTTTGCCCCGTGATGAGGATTTTGACAAGGAAAAATTTGAAAAATTAAAAAATAACGGCTACAATTTTCAAAGATTAAAAATGCCGAAAATTCATGTTTCTTCGACGGAAATTCGAGAAAAAGCGGCAAAAGACTTACCGTTAGACGATTTTACAACAAAAGAGGTTGAAAAATATATTTATGAACACGACTTATACAAAAATGTCGATTGATGAAATTTTGAAATGCTTAAAAGAGGACTTAAACCCTGAAAGATACGAACATTCGATAGGTGTTGCGGAAATGGCGGAAGAGTTAGCTAAACGTTTCGGCTGCGACCCCGAAAAGGCTTATGTTGCAGGTCTTTTGCATGATTGTGCAAAATGTATGGACTTTGAACTTTCAAAAAAAATTGCCCGTGAACATACCCCCGACCTCGACGAAACGGAAAAGGATAACAAAAAAACCATTCACGCTCCTGTCAGTGCTTGGATAGCAAAAGAAAAATACGGTGTCGAAGACCCTGAAATTCTTTCTGCCATAAGGCTTCACACGATTGGCAAATGTATGATGAGTGATTTTGAAAAAATTATTTTCATCGCAGACAAAATCGAACATCGGACAAGAGAAATTGAGTTTCGTGAACAAATCGAGAAGTATCTCGATGAGGAAAACCCTTTAGACAAGGCGATGTTCAAGTCCTTCGAGATGACAATTGAAAGCCTTGTGAAAAGAAAATTACCGATTTGCTTTGTAACGGTAAATGTTTACAACGAAATGCTCGACAAAATCAAATAACTTTGTCATTACCAGAAAATTGTAATATAATAAAACCAAAAGGAGCAAGATATGTATAGAGTTTTAATAGAAACTGCTTCAAGTTTTTCACCGAAACTTCTCGGCGAATTTGAAGACCTCGATTTGGCAGAAGAAAAAGCCTTCGCTGCAAAGAAAGAAGACCCCTCAACAACTTGGATTATCGAAGAAACAAGCGGCGGCTTCAACAGTTACGGCGAACTTCTTTATCAAGAAATCGAACGTGGCTAATTTAGTCACGACAACGATTTTGGGCAATTTACTAATTGCTTGAAATTCGCAAAAAATTCATAAAACGAACGCATGCCCGAAAGCATGCGTTTTTTTGAGGAAAACCGATACAATTTACAGATAGACGTTGTTTGTCTCGGTCAAAAATTTGATAAAAGTATCTTTTGATAGCCAAATAGTGTACTTTTTCTTCTTTTTTTCATCGGGGTCAATGCCGATAGAGAAGAGTTTATTTTTCTTAAAAAACATCACAATATCCTTGTCATTACCGATGTAGACAGGCTCGTGGTCGCTTTCCAACAAACTTTCCAAAGTCGTTTTGAATTCCTCGATATCCGCATATTGCAAGTTTGTGTTTTTATAAATCGATTTTGGACGAAATTTTTTGTCTTTTTTATCAATCAAAATCGTGAAATCGACAAAATCTTTTTTTGCAAAATTTTCAAAAATACGTTTATAAATCGGGCTGAATAATTCCGTGCTATATGAACTGTTTAAGCCCGAAATGACGTCCTCATAGTCCATAATGATGTGCATTTTTTCTTTTTCTCTGATGTTGTACTGAATGTCTTGCAAACTGTTCATAATAAAAATCCTTATAAAACACGCAACGGCAATGGTTAAGGGCAAAATAACCCTCACTAAAACCAAACCGGATACTACGAATGTTCATTATAGCACGTTTTTTCTTTTTCTGCAACGGAAATTTTTTATTCGAAATCAGTGCAAAAAACTTCTATTTTACCAACTTCAACCCCAGTTTCGTCCGTGATTTTTGTTGGAAATAATTTTTCCAATTTTGCAGAGTTAATTTTTTTTGATTTTTTCAAAAATTCAGTCAAAATAACACCTCGGGCAAAGTTATCTCCATCGGCAACTTTTATGACGTAGCAAGCCTTTTCGGCTAAATCCACAACACAACAGAGATTGCCTGCTCCAACTTTTGCAATTAAATTTTTCGAAGATGAAGCGATTTCGCTATCCGTCCGACCATGCCCGCCAAAATAGTATGGATACTGCAATGCAGCCTGTTTTAATTTATCAAATTTTTCATTTGTAAAAACTTCTAAAAAACCTTGTGCAAGATTTTTTAGTGGAGTCGCAACAACGGGCAATGTGCAACCATCACGGGAGATTTGGCACTTGGAAAGGCTTACTCCGCAAAGGTTTGAAACGAAATTCAAAACATGCTTTTGCAACGGGTGGTTTACTTCGTTGTAATTTTTCACATCATAACCTTTTAACACGCAATACGCAAGCATTGCAGCGTGTTTGCCCGAACAATTATTGTGAATAGCCCGATAAGGCTGACTATTTTTTATAAGAGAATTTTTTGCTTCTAAATTGAGTGGTTCTTGCGGCGGACAAAGAAGATACGACTCATCAAGCCCAATTTTTTTCAAAATACCCAAAATCGTTTCTATATGAAAATCCTCTCCCGAATGAGATGCCATCGAAACGGCTATTTCTTGAGGCGAAAAGTCAAAAGCATCAACGACTCCCGAAATAGCAGCAAATTGGAGTGGTTTCATACAAGAACGCTGGAAAAACGGATAGTTGTTATCTTTTCCAAAAGATTTTACGACTTTTCCGTTTTGAAACTTCAAAAAAACACCAAAGTGCGATTCTTCGACCAAGCCGTTTCGCACATTTCTGCTCAAAATTTCATATTCTGGTGTTTTCATCGTTATTTTTCTAAAATTTTTCGAATATTATCCAATTTAACGTTCGCATCATAAAGTTGCCTACGAAGTTCTTTCATTTCTCCTGCAACCGCTTGCGATTGTTGGTTTTCAGGAAGTTTTATATTATTTAACACTTCTGGACTGAACATAAATCTTTTTTTACATTCATCTTTGATATACAAAATCGCCTTAGTTTCTTGTTCCGTAACGTATCCAAGGTGAATTAAAACTTCCGCAAAATGGACGTTTTGACCTTTTGCTTCAAGTTCTTTTTGCTTACGAACAGTGTTATTTAATTCGTCGGTTGAAATTTTGCCGATACGTCTGAAATATTCACCGATTTTAATTCTGCCTGAGATATACAAAGCAGTCGCCGCAACCTTTGCAGATGCCGGCTTATCGACATATTCTTTTTGCAAACAATAGAGGTGAATTTTCGCCGTACTTTCAAGTGTCCAGAAATTATGAAGAGTAATTTCCGCAAGCGAACAACCTTCAGCACATTGCTGTAAAAATTTATAAATCGGAGGATCTTCCTCTTTGTCATGGCTTTGCAACTCATTTTGACCACAATAAGTGAGCGAAGGGCAATATGCCTGATATGCCTCATCTAAAGGAGCACTCAAATCTGTTTCTGAAATGTAAGCCTCTTCAAATTCCTCACGAATCTGCAGGTAAATAATTTCCTTAATCCCAAAAGGCATCTCTGCAACTTTTTCAAGAAAAGGTTCAAAAACTTTGTTTTGTGTATCCGTCATAATCTCACTCCTCTTAGAACAGGATACCAAATTTTCAACTCTCTTTCAAGATATGTAATAAAACTCAACACATAACGCCGTTTAAGGCTCAAAAGTTTTGTCTAAAACTGTTTTTGTGTATAATAAAAATACGAAAGGAAATTCTGTTAGACATGCAGATATATGAGGTTAAAAACGATACCGCAGAAATTTTGTATAATGGCAATGAAGAAAGTTTGTTTTTGTTCGACTTTTTATTCATTGAAGATGAAGAATTGACAATAGTTTCGCAGGTTACGGACATTTCTTCGACAGAAAATGAAAACCTCAACATCGCAACTGTAAAATTTTGCCTTTCAGTCGATAAAACAAACAGATTGACAAAATACAACGGTCATACCCCACCGAAAAATGCCGAAGTCGGCTACCTCGATGCCGCAGAAATCATCAGTCTTTTCCGTCCAAAAACAAATGCCGTTGTTTGGGGAGAATATTCCAGAAATCCCGAACTTTCCGTCGCAACCGATTTCAAATTTTTATCATCAGGATTTTGCACAATTTGCGACAAGCCAGAACAAAGCGAAATTATTGCAAAAACGCTCGTTTCATCACTTGAAAAAACAAATACGAGAACTCTTATTTTAGACTTTGACGGAAAATACCAAAACGTCAAAACGACGAACTCTGCAACCTTCGGCAAAGAATACCGTATTCCGCTTGACAGTAAGGCTTTAGACTATATTTTTGAAAACGACCTGAACGATTGCACTCCAGATGCGAAAGTCGTCATTCAAAATATAATTTTAGAAATCCAAAAATACATCGAAAGTGTCGACAAAGGCTTTATCCCCTTTGAAATGTTTTTGCAAATCATGATGTCAGAGACAAAACGTACCCGGAACAAAGGGCTTATGGCATTTTGCAACAAACTTTTGAATTATAAATACAAAAAGATTTTTGCGGACAAAGACACTCAATTTTCAATGATAAACGACTGCAACGGCTCGTTTAAATTAGATTTATCCGTTGTTGACGAAAAATTTTATCCGCTAATTTTCGCCTCAGTCGTTTCAAGATTGTTCAAAAAATTCTATGTGATTACAGACATCACAGAAGAAAACACTCGAACTTCAACAATGAAGAGCATCTACGAGAAACAAAACGTTAGATTGATTCCGATTATTTCACATGAAAATAAATATTTGAACAAAATTAAGGCACATTGCAATAATTTTGCAATTTTTGCCCCTGTTGAAAAATTAAAAACGACAGAAAATTATAGCGTTTTTGTTGAAAAATTGAAAACCGACGAATTTATTTTATACGGCGAAAATTCACTTTTCGTACCGCTTTTGGTTTCAATAAAAAAACAACTTGGCAAAATCGGACTTGATGACATCGACGAAATTACAGTTGAAGATTTGGACGATTTGGATAGAGCAAATCTTGAATTAATCCAAAAAATGATGAAAGAAGAAGAGGCTAAAAAAGAGGCTACGACTATCTCTGAGGACGATTTGAACGACCTCGAGGAAATATATCGCCCAGAATCTTTCGTTCAACAAAATCAAACTTCTGATGATGAAGATAATATCACCGAACCCCCCGAAATTATTGAAGAAGAACCTATTGAAAATAATTCTTCCGAAGAAAATATTGATGTTGAACAACCCGATATCGAAAATGATGAAAAAATTGAAGAAGTTGAAGAAGTTGAGGAAATAGAAGAAGAACCTAAAATTGAAGAAGAACAGGTTCAACAACCTGAACAGCCGCTTCAACAAGCACAACCGCAACAACCTCAACCGATTGCACAAGAACAAACAAAAGTTGAGCAAAAATCAATTGACATAAGAACGCCTCAGCAACCGACAAATCAACGTCCGATGCCAAAGGCGAACGAAATTCCAGTTTATGAACCTAAAGAAGTTAATTCGACAAACGTGACAGATTTTGCAGAAGGAATGAGAGTTTCGCATGCAAAATACGGAACTGGTACAGTCGAAAAACTTATCAAATATGGCAAAAAGACCCTTTGTTCAATCCAATTTGACACATTGGGCAGAAGATTGTTAGATCCTAATATTACAACTATTGAAAAATTGTAGCCTACTCGGGGGGTTAAATTTTTCATACGACTTAAATAAAATTAAAAAAAACAGAATAAAACGACTTGGAGAAAAAATGAAGAAATTACTCGCAACAGCAATGTTTTCGGCAATGATAATCTTACCAGCAGCAGCCGTTGAACAACAACCTGTTAAATATGAATTAGGCAATTATAGTTTTAGTTTTGATAAACAAGAAGAAACTCAAAATGTCGAACTTAAAGGTACGGAAAATGTTGTCACGCCTGAATTTGCACCTGTCAAACAAAGTGAAGTTTCAAAACCTGTAACAATTCCTGCTCCTACAAATGGAAAGCCTGTCGTCATTGACAAGAACATCAAGCCTGTTTCAGAAAGTATTGATACTCAAAAACAAGTCGTAAAAGAAATGAAACAAGAAGAGCAGGCAAAAGAAACTCTTGAGACAATCAAGAACAAACCTATTGAAAAAGAACAACCGACAGCCGCTCCGAATGTTGAACCGCAAGAGCAAAACGTTATTGAACAAAAGTCTCAAACGCCTGCGATAACTGAACCAGCGATTGAGCCTACTGTCGAACCGACACAAGAACCTACGGTTGCTCCCAAAAAAGAATTTGAAACAAACGAAGAAAAATATGAAATCAAAACTCCGCTCCCACAGAGTTCAGTAATACCGAGTGCAGAGGATTTGAAGTTAAAGACAAATTTACCACCCAAAACTCATACCCCAATGCCAACCCAAAAAGTTTTGGACGAAACTCATTCGGTTACAACAGGTGAAACGCCCGTAAAAAGAGTTGTTCAACCGACAAAAGCACCGGCAAAAGAACCCCAACGTCCAGTGGTCGTTGAAGAGGAAAATCTTGGTGAAATCACATTAACAAAAGATAATAAACCCACACAAAATGCGGCTAATGAAACAAATACAGTTGAAAATGCCGATAAATCTACAGTTGACAACCAAAAAGATAGCACCAAAAAAGAAGGACAAAAAGTAAAAGAGAAGAAAAAACTCCCTGTTACTTTTGAACTTCAAAAAATGCAATACACAGGTGTAGAATCGAGACAATTATAATTACTCGATTACCCCGTATAAATCGTAGGCATCAGCCTTTGTAACGGTTGCATACACAATATCCCCTGGAACTACATCGTCCTCGGGATTTTTTAATGTGAGATAAATCAATCCGTCCACTTCTGGTGCATCTTTGTACGTTCTTGCAACAACGAGACCGTCATCAGTAATGTATTCAACAATCGACTCAATTTTTTTGCCAACAAGCCCTTCATTGATTTTTTTCGAAATTGATTTTTGCAACTTCATCAAACAATTTTTACGTTTATGCTTAATTTTTGCAGAAACTTGATTGGGCAAATTGTAAGAATATGTGCCTTTTTCACGAGAATATTCGAAAACACCGAGCCTGTCGAATTTGATATCTTCGATAAATTTTCTCAAATGTTCAAAATCTTCCTCAGTTTCTCCAGGATAACCAACGATAAACGTTGTGCGAAGTGCAATGTCTGGAATTTTGTTTCTAATTTTTTGAACTAATTCTCGATAATCAAAAGCAGGTCGTCTCATCGCCTTCAAAACACTCTGACTAGAATGTTGGAGAGGGATATCGATATAGTCAAAAATTTTATCGTTATTTTTAATCACATCAAGAAGTTCATCAGTGATTCCCGAAGGATAAGTATACATTATACGAAGTTTGCCCAAATCCTTGATTTCACAAAGTTTTGAGAGCAATTTTGCAAGCGACGGTTCGCCATACAAATCCTTCCCATAAGCAGTCGTGTCTTGTGCAATCAAGATAATTTCCGTAACCCCTTTTTTCGTGAGTTTTTTCGCCTCTTCGACAATGTTCTCCATAGGACGAGAAACCGCTTTTCCACGGAGTTTCGGGATAATACAATATCCACATTCGCAATCGCAACCGTCAGCAATTTTCAAATAAGAAGAAGCACCAACAGTAATTTGCTGACGTTCAACACCCTCAAAGTAATGATAATGCGGAGTTTGAGCAACTTCATAAATCTGACTTTCTTCAGCGATTTTGTTCACAACCTCACCGATTTTATCCAATTCCGACGTTCCTAAAAACGCCTTTACCTCAGGCAAAGCCTTCTTGAGTTCTTCTCTGTATTTTTGGGGCAAACAACCGGTTACGATGACCTTTTTGCCCTCATCAATCATCTTCACAATCGACTGCACCGACTCGGTTTCCGCATCGTGAATAAACGAACACGTGTTGATTAAAACAACATCAGCACTCGTCTCATCGAGAGTAATTCTATGTCCGTTTTTCGCAAGCGAACCTGCCATAAGTTCACTATCTACAAGGTTTTTCGCACATCCGTGGTTAATAATTGCTATTTTCATAAATCGTTTCTCTTATATAACTGCATAACGTATTGTCCTTCGCCGAATATCGCCGTTTTTCGGTAATTTTCTTCAACAAATCGGCAAAATTGTTTCCCGTAATCCTCGCAAATAAAGCGTTTTCCGTAATCAAACGTATCACGATTATTCAAAATGAAATACTCGGGTTTTGTTTGTGAAAAATGTTTTATAACAAAATCTTCCCCAAATGTCTCAAAATACATCGGAGTTAAACTGTCGAAAATATTGTCAGCAGGGCGTTTTGTGACAAAATTCAAATACATCGTTTCAGGAATAACAACAATCTTATCTGTCAAATTAGTGTTATTCTCAACGTATTCAGCCACAGATCTAAGTGTTTTTGAAACTTGAGGATAAATAAAAACACTATTTGTTGCAGCAGTAACACTATTAGTGTTTTTGATTGCTGTGACAATCATTTTGCCACGCATTTTGGTTATTTTTTTTATGTTAGATTTTGTTTCCAAAAGAATTTACAAGTTTTTTAACCTCAATTTTTTCTGTATAATCAACATTCCACAAAAATGCAATGATTGAAAATACAATAATTGGCATTGTATATGTGCCATAAACATCAATATTGACGGCAAAAAACGTCTTTGTCGAAATCAAAATCGACGAAATCATAAAAACAAAAAGCGGTCGATTTTGAACAATTTTTTTATAAAAAATACAAAATATCAAAAAATTTGCGATTGCAAGAAGTGAATATCCCGAAAGTCCAACGTACACAAGCCCTGCAATTGCAAAAACATAAACCATTGAAAGAATAAATTTATCAGACGGGCACATTTTTTTAGCAAAAGTAACAATGCCTGCAATCACAACAAGGATAATAGTTTTGACAAATCCAAACGTAAAAACTGACAGACAAGGTATTGCACCAGTATAACGAGAATAAAAATATTTCAAAGAATGTGTGCGGCCGATTGCCCCCAAAAGTGCAAATGCCTCCTTCAAATCCGCCATCTGCACCCCTTGCAAAAACAGAATTCCAAACGACAAAAACGGAACAAACGCAAGGCTCATGAGCGAAATCAAAACATTCATCGTAGAAATTCTTTTGTTAACCAAAACATACAATGCAAGAAAAATTGTATAAATGCAAAAATCATACTTGCAAGAAACCGCCACACCTGCCAAAAGACAAGCCAAATAGGCAAATTTGACCTCATCATTTTTCGCAAATTTTACAAAAAACAACACCGAAGCCAAAAACGCCGAAAGTCCATAAGTCATTGCAAATGCGTACGGAAACGTATAATTAAATGTTCCAAGCGAACAAACTCCAATGATAAGCGGAATAATTGCAAATTGCCAATAACCACTTTCACCAAGCCTCTTCGATTTTTCGTCCGACATTTTTTCATTGTTTTCGTCTGACGTTTTTTCATTTGGCGATTTTTCTTTTTGAGGAAAAATTTCACCACAAATCATCATAAATAGCCAAATAATGAGTGTTGAATTAATTATCCCAGCTACTCGAAGAACATTAAAACTTACCCCGAAAATCAGGTACAGCAAGGCATTGACCTGATAAGCCAAAGCACCGTAAATATTCACGATATCACGATACAAAACCTCACCGTTCAACATTCTAAAAGGGATATAAAGTTCACGCCCCGTGTCGATTGCGGGATTCAACTGAAAAAAAGATGCCGCAAACGCAAGCAAAAACGACAATATCAAAAAGTTTTTCGGCGTAAACTCAAACAATTTTTTCATACAACAATGATACCCGATTTTGCCTGAATTGCAAAACTTTTACGTTTTTTCGCAAAAAATTCAACAAAAATCTTTCCCTCACGTCTAATCCTCGAAAGGCAAGGTGAGTTGCGGAATTTCGGGAGTTTTGCGTCCTGATTTTCTTTTTCCTGACAAATCTTTTTGGAATTCTTTTTGCATTTCGACCATCAAATTTTGAGCGTTTTCCACAACTGACGAGGGCAATCCAGCCTTTTTTGCAACTTGGATACCGTAACTTTTGCTTGCCGAGCCTTCAACAATTTTACGCAAAAATTCGATTTCGCCTTCCTTTTCGCTAATCGTAATTCTATAATTTTTAATTTGCTCAAATTTTTTCGGCATGACGTTGAGTTCGTGATAATGTGTCGCAAATACAGTCCGTGCCTTGATTTTCGTCGCAATATATTCAGCCACTGACCAAGCAATCGCAACCCCATCGTAAGTGCTTGTGCCACGTCCGATTTCGTCGAGAAGAATAAAACTTTTTTCAGTTGCACTGTTCAAAATGTATGCAGTTTCGCTCATTTCGACCATAAACGTCGATTGACCAAGAGACAAATCGTCAGATGCACCGACACGAGTGAAAATTTTATCCGTAACACCAATTTTCGCATAACTTGCAGGAACAAAACAACCAATTTGTGCCATAATTAAAATCAAGGCATTTTGTCGCATGTACGTTGATTTTCCAGCCATATTCGGCCCTGTCAAAATCATAAATTGAGTTTCGTTCTGATTAGTCGTATTCGCCTTCAAATTAAGGTCGTTCGGAACATATTTGCCCATCGGCAAAATCTTTTCTATAACAGGGTGACGACCATCTTTGATGCAAATTTCACCCTCATCGTCGATAATCGGTCTGACGTAAGAATTTTCCGCCGCAACCGTTGCAAACGAAAGCAGCACGTCAATTGTAGCAAAATCATGTGCAACATTTTTGATTTTGTCAGAAAATTCTCGAGCATATTCTCTCATATCTGAGAAAATTTTATATTCCGTCTCTGTCGATTTGTATTTTGCCGCAGAAACCTCTGTTTCAAAGCGTTTCAAGTCCTCGGTAATAAATCTTTCCGCATTTGTCAAAGTTTGGCGACGGATATAGTCTTGCGGAACTAATGACAAATTCGAGTTTGTAACCTCAATAAAGTAGCCAAAAGTCTTGCTATAACCTATTCTGAGATTTTTAATGCCCGTCCGTTCTTTTTCAGCCGCCTCTGTTTCAGAAAGTTTTTTCTCTCCTCCGTCCAAAAGTTCACGGTAATAGTCCAATTCACCGTTTACACCCTCTTTGATGATTCCGCCGTCCTTGACCCCGACAGGAGCATCCTCTTTTATCGTTCTGTCAATAATATCTGCAAATTCCGTCAATTCATCAACGTTTTCTGAAATTTTCAAGAAATCATTATCATATTCAGCCAAAATTTCTTGAATTTGAGGTAAAATGAACAACGAATCTTTTATAGCAAGAAAATCCCTCGGATTTGCAGTAGAATTGCTCATTTTGACCGACAAACGCTCAATATCATAAACTTTTCCAAGAAGAGAAGCAAGTCTTGAGGAAAGAGAATTATTTCTAAGCAAAACCTCGACCGCATCAAGTCTTTCGTTGATTTTATCAGGGTCTTTCAATGGCTGAGTAATCCATTTTTTGAGCAATCTCGAACCCATATTCGTATTAACTCTGTCAATCGCCCAAAGAAGGCTGCCATACTTGGATTTATCACGGTTTGTATACAAAAGTTCTAGATTTCGAGCGGTGTTAATATCCATCGACAAAAATTCTGACAAATTGTAGGATTTTATCGTGTCAAATTTTGGCAAGGCAGAAAAACACGTTTGCCTCAAATATTCTACAATCGCACCCGCTGCTCTAAATCCGACCTTGAACTCTGAATAGCCAAATGCTTCTAACGATTCCGTTTTGAACATTTCTTTAATATTTTTATCGGCAAAACTTTGCTCAAATACCGCCGTAGAAATTTTTGAACAATTATAATTCAAGTAAATTGAATCGGGTAAATCGAATTTTTCGTCCGGAACAATTTGGAACGGCAAAACTTTTTGTTTTTTAACAGGGGCAAGGATTTCGGACGGTTTAACTCTCGCAAGTTCCGCTAAAATCTCGGTCAAAAATCCTTTGGTGACAAAAAATTCTCCTGTTGTAATATCCGTATAAGCCATGCCAAAAATATCATTTTCCTGAATTATTGCGGCAAGCCAGTTATTTTTATCAGATTTCAAAAGGCTTAACTCATTTACCGTTCCAGCCGTGATAACCTGCGTAACTTCACGTTTTACAAGCCCTTTCGCCAACGCAGGGTCTTCCATCTGGTCACAAATTGCAACTTTATAATTTTTATCAAGCAACCTCGGAAGATAATTGTCAAGAGCCTTTGCAGGAATTCCAGCCATAGGAATTTTGCCCAAAGAACCGCCATCACGGGCTGTCAGGGTAATTTCGAGTGCTTTAGAGATTTCAAGTGCATCTTCAAAAAATGCTTCATAAAAATCGCCCATTCGATACATCAAAATTATTCCCTGATATTTTCGCTTAATATCAAGGTATTGCCGGAGCATCGGGGTTGCTTCGCTCAAATCCACATCTATACTGTTTATGTTATTGATTTCTCGTTTTGTCATGACTATACTAATTTTAGTCAAATCACAATGAAATAACAAGTTGAGGTTAAGAAATGTTCGGCTGTTTGAAAAAAATTATTAACATAATCATCATTTTGCTTGCGGTAGTAGGATTTATCGCAATCGGTGGAACAAACATCGTAAAAGATTTAATCGAAAATCCGCTCTCACCAGCACAATCAAGCAAAGCCGAAAAAGCAGCACAAATAGCCGATTTCACCAAAATGGACAAGGAATTTGAACTCGTATCGTCAAGCAAACTTCCCAAAATCGGAAACTATGTTTATGTGAAGCATGCCGCAACTTCTCAAAATTTCTTTATGGCAAAACCTAAAAACGCCGAAACGTTGACAAAGGCTGATTTTAACTCGAAAAAAGCAGACGAAAAAGTTATGAATTTTGTAAAAGATTTTAAAGTTCTTAGACTTGAAAATTTTGAAATCACAGGTCGTGGCTCGATGAAAGCCTTCAACCAAACTGTACCTTTCATAAAATTCAAATCAGATATCGTCAATCTCCCTGTTCACGGCACTGAAGGTATCGTCGGCGTGGCAACAAAAGATGACAAAAACGTAATAATCGTGGCAACAAACGTTTATGGAAAATATTCCCAAATCGTTACCAACGCCTTGTTTACAGAAATAAAATAAAAATTACTGTTGTTTTTTGCAGGTACATGTTATAATGTTCTCAGAGTATGTGTCAGTAAGGGGCAAAAATAGCCAATGAGCCAAGAATTATCAGATAAGATTTATAATCTCCAAAAGAATTTTTTGGAATTGAATAATCTCTTTGAACTGAATATTCTCGCTAATCAAGCCGATTCTCTTGATGATTTGCTTAACAAAATTAGTTCCTTCATGACAACGAATTTCAACTTGAATGACGTAATTTTCTTTGTCAAAAAAGATATGACATACAAAGCCGTAAACTGTACTGAAAACGGCTTGACGTTTGAGTTTGACGAAGAATATGCAGACTTTTTGAATTATTCAGGAAAAGAACTTTTTCAAACAATGAATCCCGATGGAACGCCTAAATACAAGACGCTCTGGGAAAATTCAGCGTTTGAAAATTTCAACTCAGCATATTTTAAAGTATTTTTCAAAGACGATGAACCATTTTGCGTTTGTTCAATAGGACAAAAAGAAAACAACGAACCGTTTGATGCAGAAGAGTTAATGCTTTTGAACAAAATGTTCTCTTGCGTTGAACCGCTCCTCGTAAAATTCGTCCGCCAAGAAGAACAACAATCGCAAATTTCCTTCTTGCACAAGTCTTTGCACAATTTATCAATCTTATACAATATCTCTCAAGCCGTCAACTTCATCGACGATTTGAAAGGTTTAATCCAAGTTATTTTGGGCAGAGCACTAGAAACAATCGATGCCGAAAAAGGTTCATTGATGCTCTATGATATCTCTGACAACACTTTGCAGGTAAAAGTCGTTTACGGCTTAAAAGACCCGAAGGTCGAATTCGACATCAACAACGGCGTTATCGAATGTTCTAAACTCAAAATCAACGAAGGTATCGCCGGAAAAGTTTTCGCCGAAAAGAAATCTATAATCACAAATTTAGGTCAAAATGACCCGAGATTTAAACAGGCAAATTTGATGAACAACATTTCATCAATGATTTGTGTACCATTGATTGCAAAAGGCGAAGCCATCGGCGTTATCAACATTACGAACAAAAAAAATAACAAACTTTTCAACAAACAAGATTTGGAATTTATCGAAGCACTCTCAAACCAAGCCGCAATCGCTATCGATAACGCAAAATTGTACGAATTGGCTACAAAGGACGGCTTGACCAAACTCTATATCCACCGCCACTTCAGAACCTTGCTTGAGGCGGAAGTTACAAGGGCAACCCGTTACAAACACGTCGTTTCACTCCTTATGATGGATATCGACAACTTCAAACACGTCAACGACACATACGGCCATTTAATCGGCGATAGAGTGCTTAAAGAAATTGCGGTCACAATCAAAAATACATGCCGCAACATCGACGTTCCAGCAAGATACGGCGGCGAAGAATTTACGGTTATTTTGCCAGAAACTGCTGCTAAAGATGCAACTATCATCGCAGAAAGATTAAGAAAAAATATTTCTAAAATCGAAATCCCGATTGATGACAAAGTTACCCTCAAAGCAACCGTCAGCATCGGTATTTCCGAATATCCGTCCTCGGCAACAGACTCTGAAAATCTCATCAAAACTGCCGACGATGCACTTTACAAAGCAAAAAATGACGGTAAAAATTGTATCTACGTTCATCACCAAGGCGGCTTCTACAAATGCCTCAAAGACAATAACGAAAAGGTTTAACAATGAAAAAATACGTCTGCACCCTATGCACTTGGGTCTACGACCCCGAAATCGGCGTTCCAGAATTGGGAATCAAGCCGAATACGCCCTTTGAAGATTTGCCAGAGGATTTCTTATGCCCCGCTTGTCTTGCCGACAAGAGTGCTTTTGTTGAAGTTTAATCAATTTTTAAATTTATTTCCAAAAAACAGAATATTTTTTAAAAATAAACTTGACATACAATTAATTTGAATGTAAAATATAAATGTTATTAGTGTTTCGGCTAATGTAAAGTTGGTGCTCATCTTAAATCCATAAAGATGAGCTTTTTTTTGCAAATTTTTTGAAGTTTTTCACTTTTCAAATTTAAAAAAACGGATTTTTTAAAAACGAAAAGAGTTTTTTACCTATATCAAATTCGTTACAAGTACAGTTTTTAGGCTGTTTTTGGCAATTTCCGAACGTCATATAAAAATCTTCTGAAAAAGAGACGATTTTCGGGCAGCAGGCATTATTTTCGACCGAAAGAATATTTTCAAAACTTTTCATAAAAAATCCCCTGATACAGATTATCAGAGGATTTTTCAAAATTCATCACCGAAAAGTTCAATTCTTATAGGGGGTGTTCCATGAACCGGATTGATTTCAATTACATCCCCTCTAACTCTGAACTGACCCCTGTCAAATTCTATATCATTTCTCTCATACTGTATGCCTACAAGGTCAGCTATCAGCCTGTCAGTAAAGAAGCAGGCTTTTTTGCCGCCGACGTCGCAAAGGAGCATTATGCCGTCTGTCAGCGGTTTGTTTTCGCCCTTTACATCAAACACACGGCTCATTCTGTAAACGGGCAGGCACATACCTCTGCGCATTATAAGTGTGTCATTTTCAAGCAAAGTATCTTCCGTTGCCCTGAAAAGCTCAACTATTGAGTTCTTGGGCACCGAGAAATTATACCCCGCAACATCTATCCCCATTACATCTATGATAGAAAGTGAAAGCGGTATCTTTATCGTGAAAGTTGAACCCTCGCCAAGCTTTGAATCCACATAAAGCTTTCCGCCGACGGATTCAATGTTCTTTCTTACAACGTCC
>OMSS01000019.1 GCA_900313795.1 uncultured bacterium
TTAGATGATTTCATCAAAAAATACGGTGCGGATAATGTCGCTGTAATCATTGCCACGACTAATTCTGGGGCAGAAGAATTTTCCGAAAGCGAAAACGAAAAATTATCCCAAATCGGAAACCCCGCTATTTTCCTTAAAAACATGCTTGGCACTAACAATTACGCCGCATCAATCTCGACAGCATGTTCTTCAGGAATAAAAGTTTTTGCAACCGCAAAAAGATTAATAAAAACAGGATTTTGCAAAGCCGCAATCGTCGGCGGCACAGACGCTTTAGCCCATTTATCCGTCCACGGATTTAACTCATTAGAAATTCTTTCAAACGAAAAAACTCAACCTTTTTCCAAAAACAGAAAAGGGATAAACATCGGCGAAGGGGCAGCACTTTTTACAATCGAGCGAAATGCTTTCGGCATCGATATTTTGGGCATCGGCGAAACCTCTGACGCCTACCACGCTTCAAAACCCGAACCAACGGGCGAACAAATCGTAAATGCCGTAAAAATCGCCCTGAAAGCCTCTGATTTAACCGAAAATGACATCGATTACATCAACCTTCACGGCACGGGAACACTCGCAAACGACGAAACTGAAGCCAAGTCAATGTTTAAAATTTTCAAAGACAAAACTCCTTGCAGTTCAACAAAATCAATCACCGGACACTGTCTTGGTGCTGCTGCTGCAATCGAAACGGCACTTTGCTGCAAATGTATTGAAAATGGCATCATTCTAAAACACAACTACGACGGTGCTTTCGACGAAAATTTACCAAGAATCAACCTCGCTGCGGAAAATTCTCACAATAATATCAAATATGTTATGAACAATGCTTTCGGATTTGGTGGCACTAATGCCGTAATGATTTTGGGCAAATCAAACCTTTCCGTCGAAAAAATACTCCCTCACGAATTTCCAATGATTTTAATCGACGAAGTTACAGAAGTCAATTTTGAAAAAAATTATCTTGTTTCAAAAGTAAAAATTAAAGACACAATGCCATTTTTCGATAAAACGATAAACGGAATTTCATCTGTTGCAGGCATAGAATTTATGGCACAAACTATCGGTTGCTATTCATACCTAAAAAGAAGCGAAAACAGTCCCCAAATTGGCTTTTTGCTTGGCACAAGAATTTACAACAATGCCGTTGAAAAATTTGAAAACAGAAAAGAATATTTTATAAAGGTTGAAGAAATTTACAACGACCATAAAATTTGTGCCTTTGGCTGCCAAATTTTTGACGACACGCAAGATGAAATCGCTTGTGCTACAATAAATGCGTACCAACCCGACAACCTTGAGGAAATATTAAAATCTGATGAATAAAAAAGTTTTGATTACTGGTTCAAACCGAGGAATTGGCAGAGAAATCGCCATAACGCTTACAAGAGAAGGCTTTGACGTTGTTCTTCATTATGCCAAAAATTTTGATGCGGCAAAAAATACTCAAGCCGAAATTGAAAAAACCGGAAAGTCTTGTGACATCTTGCAATTCGACATTTCAAACAGAGAACAATGCAAAGAAGTTCTTGAAAAATATATCAGTGAAAACGGAAGTTTTTACGGGGTGATTTTAAACGCAGGAGTCAACAAGGACAACGTTTTCCCCGCAATGGAAGATGCCGAATGGGACGATGTTATAAACACAAATCTCAACGGTTTTTACAATGTATTAAAGCCGCTCGTTTTGCCAATGATTCAAGCACGAATAAAAGGCAGAATTATCACAGTAACGTCGGTTTCAGGCATTACTGGTAATCGAGGACAGACAAATTATTCCGCCTCAAAAGCGGGTATTATCGGGGCGACAAAGTCTCTCGCATTGGAACTTGCAAAACGAGAAATAACGGTCAACAGCATTGCTCCAGGGGTTATTGAGACGGACATGACAAAAGATTTGCCCAAAGAAGAAGTTTTGAAATTAATCCCGATGAAAAGGTTCGGAAAAGCAGACGAAGTCGCAAGTTTGGCGGCATATTTAATGAGTGAAAAGGCTTCCTACATCACAGGACAAGTCATTTCCGTCAACGGAGGTCTTTGTTAATGAAAAGAGTTGTCATAACTGGAATGTCGTTGGTTTCATCACTCGGAAACACACCCAATGATGCCTTCGAAAGGCTTCACACATACGAAAATTGCGTTGATTACCAATCCGACCTTGACCAATACGAAAAATTGACAACAAGACTTGCGGCAAGGGTAAAAAATTTCACAAAACCGGAACATTTCACAAGAAAAATCACTCGCTCAATGGGTACGGTCGCAATCTACGCAACCGCTTGCACAGAAGAAGCCCTGAAAGATGCAGGACTTTTGAATGATGAAATCATCACATCAGGCAAAACAGGCGTCAGTTACGGTTCTTCATCAGGTTCGCTTAATGCAATTATGGATTTTTACTCAATGAGTGTCAACCACGAAGTGAAAAATCTCAACTCCGGTTCTTACCTCAAAATGATGCCCCAAACAACCGCCGTCAACATCTCCGTTTACTTTAAAACGACAGGACGGTTAATTCCGACCTCAACAGCCTGCACATCAGGCTCAATGGGTATCGGAGCGGCTTATGAAGCAATAAAAAGTGGGCAACAAACCGTGATGATTGCTGGCGGAGCAGAAGAATATCACCCCACGCAAGTAGCCGTTTTCGACACACTTTACGCAACGAGTGCCAAAAACGACACCCCAAAACTCACTCCCTCACCCTTCGACAAAAATCGTGACGGACTTGTCATCGGAGAAGGTGCAGGCACGCTGATTTTAGAAGAATATGAACACGCAAAAGCAAGAGGGGCAAAGATTTACGCCGAAATCATCGGTTATGCCACAAACACCGACGGCACGCACATTACCAATCCAAATTTCGAAACGATGGCGATTGTAATGCAACAGGCTCTTGAAAATGCAAAAATTTCACCAGATAAAATCGGCTACGTCAACGCACACGGAACAGCAACTGTCCAAGGCGATATAGCCGAAACTCAAGCCACAAGAAGCGTTTTCAACCGCAAAGTTCCTATCAGCACAATAAAAAGTTACACGGGACACACCCTTGGTGCATGCGGTGCAATCGAAGCGATTTTGTCAATCAAAATGCTTGAAAACAACTGGTTTTGTCCCACATTAAACTTAAACGAAATCGACGAAAATTGCGGCGAACTTGATTACATCAAAGGTGAAGGTCGAAAAATCGACACAAACATAATAATGACAAACAATTTCGCTTTCGGCGGCATCAACACATCATTAATAATCAAAAAAATTGAAGATTAATAATGATATTTCATAAGATTGTCAGGGATTTTTTTGTAAACAATATTCTGAAAATCCTTTGACTGTGCCTTATCGTCGTAATTTGTATATTCTTTTATGTAATCCTTATAATTTTGTCTATAAGCCTCAATCCCTTGTCTGAAAAGCCTATTCGTCATTTGCAAATTATCCTTCGTAATCAATTTATACAAATCCGACTTTTTATCATTCAAAATCGCATCAAAAGCCATATTGCCATACAAAATATCAGGGTGAACGACATCATAAAACATCAGCGTATCAGTCATTTTCTCAACATTATATTTATTTGCAAAAGAAAAATCGTAAATCGGCACGCCTTTATCAACGATTCTTGACTTCATTTCCTCAACTCGTCTGAAATTTTCGGGCGACATAATTCCTTGAAGTTGAACATAATTCATCGGTGCAATATAACAAATTATCTCGATATTTTTGTCATGCAATAAATCTATAAACTTTTCGATATAAAACATATCTTTTTGAAATTTTTCTTCTTTGACCAATCCGTCATAAGAAACTCTTCTTGTTGCGGCAACCATAACATCAGAATTTTCCTCCGAATCAGCAACTGAGTTCAAACCTTGCAAACCAATAATCTTATCTTTTGCCGTTTTAAAACTCAAATAAGTAATTTCTGCAGAAAAATAGTAATTAACAAACTCCGAAATCGACAAATGTCGCTTACCGTCAAACTTTGTCAAGTCGTTAATAGGGTAATAATCCAGCAAAATCGTGGCATATTCGAGGGGTAAAAAGACCGTTTTCACCTCGGGGTGAATTTCATAAAATACCTCAAAAATGTCATATATTTTTTCGTAACTTATTCCAAGCGTCATAATATTTGCAACTTGCCATTTGCCCATATCAGTCCAATATGCAGACGTTGAAGAGCCAATTTGCACCTTATCGTATTTCATTTCAGAACTTTTTTTGATTTTAGAATAAAGCCAATCTGATTTTCTATAAGAATAAAGATTATATTTATCGTCAAACTTAAAATCGAAAACGTCCATAACGTAATTAAAAGCGAAAACGAACAAAAAAATTCCTATCAAAAACATTATAAAAAACATATTATTTTTTGATGTTTTTTTCATAACTTTCTCTCTGCAATCAACAAAAAAGAGGGAGTTTTAAAACTCCCTACTTTTCTATAAATCAACCATATCTTCCGCTTCTTCAAGAACTCTCGGGGTCATCAAAATAACCATTTCTGATTTATCCTTGTAAGTCTTTGTATTTCTGAAAAATACGCCAAGGTAAGGAATATCACCTAAGAGCGGAATTTTTTGAACAGAGTTTGTATCGTTTTCGACAATCAAACCGCCAAGTACCAAAGTTTCACCGTTCTTAACTCGAACGCCCTTCAACTTCATGTTTCTTCTTTCGAGCAAAGTACCAGCCTTAACTTGATCACCCAAATCATCGTATTCATATACGCTATCGTAAGGGGTTGAGTAGTTGAGGTTTACGTCCATCGTAACATATCCATCGGGCGAAATGAATGGAGTAACATCGATTTTCATACCGTTATCTTTACCGATTTTATATGTTCTTGAAATTACAGGAGTTTCTGAAAACGTTGATTCTGAAACTTGTGAGTCAACTTTTTCAACGTAATCCTTCGTCAAGTCGATTTCAGATTTGCTACCGTTTGTAATGATAATTGTCGGTTTTTGCAAAACTTTTGCCTTTGAAGAACTTTCAAGCCAAGTGATTGTATCCCAAAGTGCCGATTTGCCGTAAGCACCGATTTTGTATGAACCAGGCATATTTTGCTTGTTGAAGAAAATAATCGGCCCAGTTTGAAGAACACCACCGATGAAACTTACAGGGAAATCACCGTTTTGGAACACCCAGTCGTTTTGGAATGTTCTGTCAGCATTTTCTGAAAGTTCCATAACAACCATTTCAAGAAGGACTTGAGGTTGCTTTTTATCGTGAAGAACGATAAATTCATTAATTAATTGGATTTGTTCATTAGAACCACCAATTACATTAATCGTGCCTAATGTAGTGTTGTAAACAACCGTAATCGGAGCAGAAGCAAATGATTTCAAGTTTTTGCCTGAAACAGTGTTTTTAACCTTACAAGCGATTTGTCCAGCACCTAACGCAATTCCTTCTGCAGCACCTGTTAAAGTACCTGCCATTTTGGTCGTGCCTGCATCTGCGGCACCACCAGAGAACAATGAATCACAAAGCAACTGTGCCATTTCCTTCGGCGTTACGTTGTTAATTTTGTATGTCGTAGTTATCGGTTTTTCATCGATTTTTGCAATGACTTTTTTTGCCATCAAATAATCATTTTGTGTACCGAAAATCATAATTTCGTTTCTCGAAGGGTCTGTAACAACTACATCACCGGCAGAAAGCCCTGGTTTGCCCAAACCGAAAATGTTACTGTTAAGAAAATCAGCAACCGATGCTGCATCTGCATATTTAATCGGGATTTTTCTGATGCTTTTCTTTGCATAATTGCTTTCCTTCGCACTGTCAATCGTCATAACAATCAAAGTCTGATTATCAACAACGTAAGTGAGTTTTGCCGTTTCAGCAACAAGGTTAATAGCGTTGGTCAACGTAGTGTCAACCAAGTCCATTGTGACTTCGCCTGAAACATCACCAATCGTGATAAAGTTCAAACCCGCTCTGTCAGCGAACATACGAAGAACTTGTTGAACATCGGTGTTTCTAAATGAAATCGAAACAATCGAGTTACCATTCGGAATGGCTGGATTTTGCAAACTGACGTATTCTTCGTCATTGTTATCAAAATTCCAAGCTCTCGCATTTGCAGAAAGTTGCAAATTGCCGAAAATCAACAACCCTGCAAGCATCATTGGTAATACTTTATTTTTTAGCATTTTTAACATTTTTTTGCCTCATTTGTAATTAATATCAGCGTCTCATCGAACCCTTGAATTTCGATTCCAAGTTCGAAATTTCAACAGGATTTGTGATTTTTTCGGCATTTAACGGTTGTCCGACAGATGCCCTGTAAATGTTGTCATCAGAACGAATAACAACTTTGTTTCTTGTGATTGAAATAAATTCAAATCCGCTTAAAATATCACCTACTCTGACTAATTGGTCAACTCCGTCAATATTTACAATTGCAGAAGGACGTCTCGCATCATACATGATACCCGTAACTTTTGTTTCCAAAAGTTTTGTAATAGTTTTATCTTCTGGTCCAAGTTCAGGTGGTTCGATAATTTCGAAATCTAAACCGTCGCCAGCAGATTTGAAGCCTGATGATGATTTTGATTTGCTTGAGCCACCAACCTTTGCGAAAGGATTTTTTCTTCCTACATCACCGATTGATATAGTAACATTATTCACATCATTCGGTTTGTCGGCAAATGTCGGTGCACCTTCATCAACTTCAATTTCTAATCCGCCACCTTCAGTGGTTACATCTGGTGTCTTTGCAGGAGCACCCACTCCGAGTGCATCTTCGCCTGAATCTTCAATAGCAACATCTCCGCCTTCAGCATCAGCCGAACCGTCATCAACATCAATGGAAACCTCTCCGTCAGCCTCTGCATCTCCTGCTTCAATGCCGACTTCGCCTTCTTCTCCACCTACAACAGTTTCAACATTCGTAGCAGTTGCGGCTTTTTGAGTCATTTTCTTAACGCAAAGGAAAATTCCGCCGAATAGCAACAAAAGAACGAGAACAGCCACAACCCCGATAATGATTTTTTTCTTTAAATCATCTTCGCCGCCGTTACCGTCACCGCCGTTTTCTTCACCCTCTTCTGAGCCTTCATCATACTCGCCGTCTTCATATTCGCTGTCATCAAGAGTTCCAAAATCCGAATCTTCCCCGTAATCACCACCGTAACCGTCCGAGAAATCTTCATCGGTATATTCTTCAATGTCGTCTTCGTTATGCCATTCGTTTGGAGTGTTTAACATTCTTTATTTTTCTCGTAAGAACCCGAAAGTTCCTATTTTGTTCATAAAATTAATTCTTCAGAAACTAAAAACTATTCTGCATTACTATCTATAATATACCGTTTTTACCCGTTTGAAAAATACTTTACATAAAAAAATACTTAACTCTTTGTATTTGTAACATTTTGAACTTTAATTCAACTTTTAATAAACTTAAAAATTCCCGTTACCGCAAAACTAAAATTCAACAGTAACAAGCATTATCGCCACACAAAAAGACAAAAAGACAAAAAACTTTTTCGAAACATTCCCTCAATATTTTTGTAAAATTTTGTAAACAATAATTACAATTTTCTAAAAAGTTTTCAATATGTTGCAATATATCCCAAAAGTAGCCCATAAATACGTTTTTTGGTAAAATATAAGCAGGGAGAAACTTATGACGGCAATACAATTAAATTTAGATACACCGATAGAACTTGCGAAATCGGTATTAGATATAGAAGCAAAATCGATTACAGAATTGAAAAACAGAATAGGCGAAAACCTCACTCAGGCTCTTGATACAATCATCAAGAGTAAAGGTCGGGTTATCGTTACAGGCATGGGCAAATCGGGTCACATCGGACGAAAAATTGCCGCAACCCTCTCTTCAACAGGAACTCCGGCATATTTTCTTCACCCGGCGGAAAGTACACACGGCGATTCTGGCGTAATCACAAGACAGGACGTGGTTATCGCACTTTCAAACAGTGGAGAGACCTCTGAATTATTAAATCTTCTCCCGTTGATAAAACGTTTTGAAGTACCGCTTATCGCATTTGTAGGCAAAACGACCTCTACGCTTGCAAATAGAGCGGATATTGTTTTTGATGTATCTGTAGAACAAGAAGCATGCCCGTTAGGCAAAGCCCCGACGGCAAGCACGACGGCGGCACTTGCGATGGGTGATGCACTTGCGATTTGCTTGTTGCAAAAACGAGGATTTTCGGCAGAAGATTTCTTGTTGTTCCACCCGTCAGGTTCTCTCGGAAAGGGTGTTTTATACACGGTTGGCGACTTGATGATAAGAGGAGAGGAATTACCGCTTGCAGATGAAAATACGAAATTTTTGGACGTTGTCAAAATTATTTCAGAAAAGAAATTGGGTTGTGTAATTTTGACAGACGAAAGCGGAAAGATGACAGGCGTTTTGACAGATGGTGATATCAGAAGAATTCTGATGAAACATTTGAAAGTCGATGAACTTATAACAAAAGATGTTATGACGAAAAACCCGAAAACAACGACAGAAAAAGCACTTGCGGTAAAAGCACTTGCTTTGATGGAAAAATATTCAATCACGAGCCTTGCGGTTTGCGACGAAGAAAAGCACCCGACAGGCATAATTCACATTCACAATTTATTAAGAGCCGGAGTTGCATAGTATGAAAGAAGATGAACTTAACAAAGCGGCGGCAAAAATCAAAATCGCCATTTTCGATGTTGACGGCGTAATGACAGACGGCGGACTGATTTACGACCAAGACGGAAAAGAATACAAAGTATTTAACGCAAAAGACGGACAAGGTCTTGTAATGCTCAAAAGAGCAGGGATTAAAACCGTTGTCATTACTGCAAAAGAATCCTATATGGTCGAAAAAAGATTTACCGACCTTGGATTCACAAGAATTTATCAAGGTCAGAAAAATAAAGAACACGCACTCGATGAAGTGGTAGACGATTATGAACTGAAATTTGACGAAGTTGCTTATATGGGCGATGATTTGCCCGATTTGTGCGTACTTCGGAAAGTTGGATTGCCATCATGCCCGAAAGATGCCGTTCCAGAAGTTATTAAGGCTTCGAGATTTGTCACGAACAGATTAGGCGGACATGGTGCAGTTAGAGAACTTTGCGATTTGATTTTGAGAAACAAACCGTAAGTTTAAAAAACTTTTTGAAAATATAACGAGAAAGGATTTTAAATTGAAAAATCAAGATAATGAACAGTTTGAACTCGGACTTTCGACGGAAGAACTCGAAAGAAGAACGAACAAAGATGCACTTCCTTCAACAACAATGTTAAAAGTTGATGCACCAGAATTTGAAAATTTGGCAGACGGGGACAAAGAAGCCCTCAAACACCTTGTAAAAGCGGGAAAAATTTTGGAAGAAGTTCATTTAAAATTGGACAATCCAAAAAACATTCCGTTCAGAGAATTTTTGAAAAAAGAAATCGCAAACGGCAATAAAGACGCCGAAATGACGATGAAATTATTTTTGGGTCAAAAGGGCATGAATGCTCTCGATACAGAATCAAATATGATTAACCTTGCAAAAGGGGTCGAAGAAACTGACGGCAAAGGCTTTTACCCTCAAGATTTGAAGGCTGAAGAATTTCAAAATATTTTAATTAAAATGCTCAAAGACGGCAAGGACGAAGATGTTGCGAAAATTGTCAACCAACGCTCGGTTGTATTCCGTGACGGCGAAAACCTTAAGGCTGTCGATTATACGGAACTTTTCAAAGATGAGTTTGAAAAAATGGCTCAAGAATTTGAAAAAGCAGCAGAAACCTCGACAAATGCTGACTTTTCGGAATATTTAAAATTGCAGGCGAAGGCTTTGCGAGTGGCTGACCCGATGGCAGATGCTTATGCGGATAAGAAATGGGCAACTTTGCAAGACACTCCGCTCGAACTCACAATCACGAGAGAATGTTATGACGACACCCTTTCGACAAGTATATCTGAAAACAAAGAACTTCTCGGCATGCTTGATGAACGAGGAATTCAGGTTTATCCGAAAGATTCTTTGGGTTGCCGTGTCGGAATTGTTAACAAGGAAAGCACGAATGACCTTTTGAAAATCAAAAAATTCTTGCCCGAAATGGCAAAATTGATGCCGTTTAATGACCAATACGAACAAAATATTAAACCCGAAGGGGACAGCAAACAAACAATGGTTGACGTTGATTTGCTAATGTTGGCGGGCGATTGCGGTGCATATCGTGGTGGAGTTACACTTGCTGAAAATTTACCAAACGACGACAAAATGTCTTTGACAATCGGCGGAGGTCGCAGAAATGTTTACCACAGACAAATCAGATTGGGTGCAAAACCGGAAAAAGTCAAAGAAAGACTCGATGCAATTCTTGACCCCGAACAACACAAATACTACAACCTTGAGGCAGATCACTGGTTCACAATCGGACACGAAAATACTCACTCTTTAGGACCTACGCAAGGTCGTGAAAAATTGGGCAAATATCAATCTATCATTGAAGAACACAAGGCTGACGTCGGTGCAATTTCTTGCATTGACATGTTGACCGAAAAAGGTATGTATACCGAAGAACAAAGACTTCAAATCCTTGTGTCGTTTGCGGTTGACAACTTCTTGAAAGCAAAACCGGAATTGACTCAAGCACATAGAGTTCGCTCGGTTATGCAAACTAACTTCCTTGAACGTGAAAACGCAGTCGTTGTCAACGAAAATGGCATAATCCACGTTAATGTGGAAAATGTAGTTCCTGCGGCACAAAAAATGCTCAAAGAAGCAATCAGAGTACAACTTTCACAAGATGTTAACGAGGCCGAAAAATACGTCAATGAATATTTTGTTTGGGACGATGCTTGCGAAAACGTTGCGAAAAATGTTCGCAAAATCAGCAAGAAATTAAACGGCTTCCTCGAAACTCCGCTCGCTGACAAACTTGCGGAAGAATAGGAGAACAGATGAATCGTCGAATTTTTTCGGTATTTTTGATAATTTTTGCCTTCGTTTGCACGATGTTTTACTTTGACAACACAGAAATCAGCACAGCAAAAATTCACACAAATAATACAAAAGACATTCAACTGACGGCAACAAATGCCAATGTTGACGAGAGATTCGGCGATTACACAATTTCCTCAAAATCAGATATTTTCACAAGAAAAAAATCTATAACAATAAACGCAAAAAAAGATACGAACTTGGACATTGAATTAATAACGCCAGTTTACGATTCAATGTCCGACAAAGTATCGAAAACAGACATTCACAAGCATTATTCGCCGTGCATTGTTTACAAAGATTTTGACGTTAACGTAAACGGAAACGACACGAAAATTTTCGACAAAATAGAAGTTCACGATTTTCCGTTTTCGCACAATTTGAAACTCAAAAACGGAGACTCCGCTGAAATCACTTATTCTCAGCGTTATTTTTCATATAGTTTTAATTATATAATTGTATTATTTTTATTTTTCCTCTCGGCAATTATTTTGAAAGATAAAAATATAATCGAACTTTTGGGCGAAAAATTTAACAAAATTCCAAGTTTATACAAAAAAACAATGCTAATCTCAGTTTTGAGTATGTTTGGGGCGTTTTTCTTTCACGTCACAAATATGCTGGTGGGAAATCACGATTGGTATTTTTTAGTTTCGGGCTTGCCGATTGATTGCACAATTTACAAGGCAAGATATGGTGCAGAAATCATCAAAAACCTTCTATTTCAAGGCAATTACGTCCCTTTGTTAACCGATTTGGTTTCGTTTTTTGCACTGTCGTTGTCGGGAATAATGGTATTAAATTACTGGAAAGTGCCGAAAAAACAGTCGTTTTACATCATCGGAACATTGTTGTTTGTACTTCAGCCGTTTACATTGGAGTGGCTTTATTTCACGCTTACGATGCCTGATATGTTTTTCTCTCCCGCAATAATCGTCGGGACGTTGATGTTGTCTGACAAAAGCAAAGATTTATTTTTGCAAAAAAAATTCGGAAAATTTGCACTTTACACGATTCTAGCGATATTGTTAATGAACTTGATGATAAGTCTTTATCCCTCGCTAATAAACACGATTGCGATACTTTTCCTTGGAAAAATTTTCATCGAATTGTTATTTTGTGACGGAGAAAAAAATCAGGTCAAATCGGTATTTTTAGACAGGATTCCTGCCACAATCAACATTGTTTTGGCGATGTTATCGTTCAAGGCAATCGTTATGTGGATTGATTTTTGCGGAAAATTGCTTCACATTTATGCGATTGAACAAATTTCTCTTTCCGACTTGCCGCAAAGAATTTTGGATTGCATATACATTTCGTTCTTGCAATTAGGCTCATATAGTTTCCCATTTATGCCAAACTCAATCTGCGTAACGTTTTCTGCGATGTTGATACTTTTGGTTGCGATTTTAATTTTGGGTGAAAAAGAAAAAGTTTATAACGGAAAAATTATCGCTCTTCAACTTATTATGCTGCTTTTGGCGTTATTTTCTACGAAATTGGCGACTATGGTTTGTGCCGAGCCGCAATTTTTAGAAACGAGAATTGATTTTTGCGGATTACATTTTTTCAGAATTTTAATCGTTTGTGCATTGTTTATAAAACTTATTAACAGGCAAAATCTCTTGAATTTCACGATTTTATGCTCTGCTGCAATCATTTCAATTTCGGCAATTAACGATTTAAAAGGTCAAAAGGTCTGGAATTTGGCGTTAAATGTAGAAAAAACGCAAATGAACAGGATTTATGAACGAATTGAAGCGAACAAAAATTTTGATAGAAACAGAATGTACTCTGTTATTGAAATTGGTAAATTGAAACCGACAAGAGAAATTTTTTATTCAGAAAAACACATTAAACAATACGACTCACTTGCCCTGTTAACGCACCATTTCGACCCATATTGGGAGCCTTTTAGAATGATGGAGGTAGTCGTTGGAAAATATTTTATCGACTCAAGATTTAATCCCGAGGAGGCTTTGCAAGATAAGGATTTTCAGCAACTTTTCAAAAAGGCATACGAAAAAGGTTTACTGAAGAATGCAAAATCTTGGCCAGATAAAAATTCTATCATTATCGATGATGGCTTGATTATTTTTATTGCCGATGACAGCGCGATTGAAGGTGTTATCAAGGAAATTTACAAACAAGACTAATTAAAGACTACAATTTACATTCCCTCTGCTTTTACAAGAGCAGGAACAACCAAATCCCATGCTTTTTTGTTCGGGTGGCTATCATCTTTTGAATAAAAATATTTTCCTAAATATAAATCATCATTAGCCAATTCATTTGCACTATATACAGAAATTCCCATATTTTCTATCTTCTTTTTATCAAGAACCCTCTCAAAAGGACATGGATATTCCAATATATAAATTTTGAATCTGGATAATCTTTTTTCATTATTGAATAAGAATCTTGTATAATTTTATAGAATAATTCTTTCTTTTTATTCAAAGGAACAATTTTTGATTCAAGATCTTCCAAGAAACGGTAAATATAAGAATATTTGCTCCATAATGTTGGTTTAATGATTTCCAATTTGTTATTATTAATTCTATATTTCATAGAAACAGAATACATAGAAGGAAAACATCTGAATTTTAATATTCTATTATGTATATGATCGTCAATATAAACATATATAAAATATTTAACATTGGGGAAATTTTTCTTTATACGCCCCTCGCTTAATTGCCAGTACATAGTTTGAACACCTTGTCCAGGAAGCCCCCTATTTATACATTCTCTAC
>OMSS01000153.1 GCA_900313795.1 uncultured bacterium
TATAAAATAAGTAATTCCAACCAAAAGCACCCAAGTTATCAATGCCAAAACTTGTGACAAAATTACCCCCGAAGAAAAATATCTCTTCGTGTGCATTTTTGCACCACGATAATTAGACAAAACAATCGAAATCGCAATCAAAAAGCCTATTCCGAGAAACGATACCGTAAAAAATATCGAATTCGCAATCGCAATCGCAGCCAAAGCATCAATCGAATATTTTGCCGCAACAAAAACATCGACCGCCCCAGTCAAAGTATGTCCTAAATTTCCGACAATAATCGGTGCAGCGATAGTACAAATTTCAGAAAAGTATTTCTTAAATTTTCCGAACATAACTTAACTGTTACTGATTTTCTCCGCAATCGCTATTACATTTATCTCCACAAGCACAACCTTGGTCATTATTTTGTTGATGTTCTTTGTCATATTTGCCGAAAGACGGGTAATGGTAAGGAATAAAGTCATAATTCGGGAAATTTTGTTCATTGTTAACAAAATATCTTGCAGAATTATACAATGTAACCATCAATCCCAATTCCGATGCACGTTCATGAATATATGCAATCACGTCACGCCCGTGTTGAGGGAATGCACTTTTTTCTCTTTGCAATTTAAACCATTCATGCTCAATATCAATTACAATCGAGCGTACACCACATTCATAAGTCATCATAAGCCATTTTTCAGCCTCTTCAATATTGTCATTGATATTTGGCATCATAATGAACTTAGTCGCTACTAGTGGGATATTTTCGGGCTTTTCAGCCTCTGCATAACGTCTTGCGTTTTCAACAACTTTATCAAACGCATCTACATTTTTAATCTTTTTGAAAGTTTCTCTTGTGCCTGAATCAAGCGACAAAACGACATCAACAATACCCTCGTTAATGCCTCTCGCAATCGCTGGAGAATATTTAATCCCCGAAGTGTGAATAATTACCTTCGGAACTTGTTTTTCTACAAGCAAATCAAGCAATTCTTCAAATTCATCAAGAATAGTCGGTTCTCCTCCGGCAAAGGTAATTTCCCCACCAGGTTTGAACAATTTTTTATCAAACATATCCTTAATTACTGGCAAAACGTTATAAAATCTTTGCGAATTAAAATATTCCTTATTGTAATCCGTAAAACAGTAAATACATCTACAATTACAGTGTGTCCAATGGTTAAAATGCAAATAATTGAAATACAATTTTTGCTCAAACCATTCTTTTTCCCAAAGGTTAAAACAGCCTTCGCACTTGGGATTTATCTCACCACGCTTATTTTCATCAATATAAGCCTTTTTGAGTTGGTAAATTTCGTTCCAGTCCAAAGGTTCGCCGTTGTATGGTTTTTTAACGTACAAATTTCCACCGCCGACATGACATCTCAAACAACACATTTCGATGTGTCCAGGTTCAAAATTCATTCCGTGTGTTATCCAGTTACAACTTTTAAATTTCATTCTTAAATCCTTTGAAAAACTTATAAAAATATTTTACACCCCTAAAATATTTTTGCAAAATTAATCTTCAGCATCTTCAGCCGCTTGAGCCTCTTTTTCACGGCGTTCTGCAAGCATGTGTGCCGCACGTTCATATTCGCCGTAAACTAATCCTCTATCCATTGCTGCCTGTTTTGTATAATCAAACAAGTCATAAATATACTGAGGAATTCTATCACGTCTCGAATAGAACCATTGTGACTCAATCTCTTGCAAAACATATCCAATGTCGAATTCCACGCATCTATCAAGCCATGCGTTGATTTCTTCATGAGTATCGTTTACTCCGGGAATTACAATATATTTAACCTTTACGAGTTCTCGATTTTGTTGAATTGCCGCATAACGTCTGAGGTTATCCCAAACTCTATCGTATGTTTTAACCTCTTTAATTCGTGCATGCATTTCCTCTGTACCGGAATCGACAGATACAATCAAATCGACCTTTCCACGACGTAATCCGTCCTCAATAACGTTCGAATAATCGATACAGCCAGTGTGAATTCTGATAAAGTAGTCGTAGTCGAGGAAAATTTGCAAACATTCTTCAAACTCTTTGAGCAAGCAAACTTCGCCACCGCCGAAACTTACGTCTCCCCCTCTCATCAAAAGGTTTTTATCAATCATATCCTTCAAAATAGGCAAGAAATCGTAATTCTTTTTAGTATTATAATAATCCTTCTTATTGTGCGTATGGCAATAAATACAGTTGCAATTACAATATGTCCAATAGTCGAGGTTGAAAAAATTGAACTTGTCAGATTCGTACCATTCTTGTTCTTCAAGGTAAATGCAACCTTCGCATTTATAATATGTACCTCCTGATTTATGAAGGTCTTTTATCTCTTTTTTAAAGGCAAAAAACTTGTCCCAATCAATCGGACCGCCTTGATAGTCTTCGATAACCTTAGTGTTTCCACCACCTTTGGCACTGTATTGGCAACAAAGTTTTATCGAATCGATATCAAAATTTATTCCATGTTCAATTTTTGTGCAACTTTTATAAATCAATGTCCGTATTCTCCACGATGAATATTCATATCATTTGCTCTGTCATACAACTCACAACGCATCATTCCGAGTTCTTCAGCCTTTTTCATACCATAGTCAATCATATCGTAAATATGCTGAGGAACATTGTGTTTATGCCACTGATACCAACCACCTTCGATATCAAGAACAATCCATTTTACGCCAGCGTCAACGGTGAGTTCAAACCATTTTTCAAATTCTTCAAACGTATCATTATACCCAGGGACTATAATGTATTTCGTTCTTGCCAAGCCTTTATCCTTCGTTTCCGCTTGAGCATAACGTCTTACGTTTTCCCAAACTTTATCAAACAAAGGCACGTTCTTAATTTTCTTATAAGTTTCAGCCGTGCCTGCATCAGGCGAAATAACCACGTTTAAGATACCTTCTGAGATACCTCTTGCAATTGCTGGTGAAAATTTTACGCCGGAAGAATGTACTCGAATATTGTCCATTCCTGCATCAATAAGCAGGTTTACAAGCGGTTCGAATTCGTCCAAAATTGCCGGTTCTCCACCGCCAAATCCGACTTCTCCCCCCGGTCTGAGTTGTTTTCTGTCTGCAAGTTCTTTAATTTGTTCAAAAATAGGATAGTTAGGTCGTTTTGCAAATTCTTCGAAGTTCTCTGAAGTAAAGCAATAATTACACTTACAATTACATCTCGTCCAGTGATTGAACACCATAAATGAAATATAATCCTCGTCGTCCCACTCACGTTCTTTTAAGAAAAAACAACCTTTGCAACGATCAAGCGTTATCCCTCTCTTATTGAGTTCACGCATTTCACGTTTTTCCGCAAAAAATTTGGCCCAGTCGATTTTTTCGCCATAATAATTCGGAATTAAAATCTGACGACCAC
>OMSS01000006.1 GCA_900313795.1 uncultured bacterium
TTTTTCTTTTATTAGCCTCTATTTGATGCCACATAGTTTAGCCTTAAACTCTCTTAGAAACTGACTTTCGGAGTTGATTTTTCTTCTTCTCCGGCTTCGAAGAAAGTTCTGTTTTCGAAGTTGAAAACAGCAGCAATCATGTTTACAGGAAACATTTCCTTGCGGTTGTTATAGTCCAAAACTGAGTCATTGTAGAACTGACGGGCATAACTCAAGCGATTTTCGGTTGAAGTCAATTCTTCTTGAAGATGCAAGAAGTTTTGGTTAGCCTTCAAATCGGGATAATTTTCGGCAACGGCAAACAAAGACTTCAATGTTCCGGAAAGTGCATTTTCAGCAGCGGCACGGCTTTGAACGTTGTCACTATTGACGTTAATCGCTTGTTGACGAGCCTTGATAACTTTTTCCAAAGTCGCAGATTCGTGTGCTGCATAGCCTTTAACCGTTTCAACAAGGTTCGGAATGAGGTCGTAACGACGTTTGAGTTGAACATCAATTTGAGACCATGCATTTTTAACCCTATTTTTCAAGACAACGAGCGAGTTGTAGACTGTTGCAACCCAGATAAACACTACTGCCATAACGATTATAGGGATTAACAAAGTAAGTGTTGTTTGTGACATTTTTTCTCCTCATTTCAAATAATTTACAAAATATTTTATGTAGTTTGTCCGTGACAAGTGTCATTTTTGTTGTATCAAGATTTTTTGATGTTAAAAACTTCGCCCAAAAATCTTACGGTTTTTGTAGATGTTGCCTCAGCGTTCGAAAAATTCACGAAACTGCTGAGTTCGCCTTTATCAAACCAAATTCCGTGAAGTGACGGGCATCTGTCCAAAATCGTGTCGCCGATTTTGATTTTTTCCATAATTTTCTCACAAATAGGACATTTTCTGCCTTTTTCGTCTTTAATTCTGACCGCTTCGTAGGCAAATGGGTTGTATTTTTCATCTTTAACACCCAAAAGTCGCCATTCGTCGGCATCAAACCAAAGCCCACGGCAAGAAGGACACCAATCTAATTCAATTTTGTTTCTCTCGACAACGATTAGCGATTTTCCGCAGACAGGACAATTCATTAAAAACCCTCAAAAATCATACAAATACAATACCACATTTTAGTACTTTTGTACGATTTTTCTGAAAAATTGTTAAATTTTTTAATAAATAATTATATAATAATGACATCGTAAGAAAAATAATTAAATATATTTTCGGACAGGGAGATTAAGGAATATGATTGAAGGATTACAAAACTTTTTCAGCGGAGCGACACAAGCAGCGTCGGCAACTCAAATTGCCACTCCTGTAACTAAAACTCAAAGTTACTCAAACCCGTTTGCTAACCCGTTTTTGAGCCAAAATTTGGAACAAATGAATCGTCGCAACGAATTTTACGGCAAAAACCAACCGTTTGCAGGCGGTTATTTTGCAGGCTATTACAACAATAAGCCAAATATTGTCGGCAGAAAATTGTTTGTTGAAGTGTAAAGGATTGCAAATTTTTTAAAAATAATTTTTATCCCCGAAGCCGTGTAAACTTCGGGGTTTTTTAGAATTTTGTTAGAGATTTCTTTCAAAAAACATGTTGAGATTTTAGTCGGAATTTATTATCATCATGCATGTTTTCGTGAATAGGTTAGATATGGCAAAAAAAGATTTGGTAAAAAAGAATAACGCTCTCGTTCCGCAGAGTATTGATGCTGAAAACGCACTGTTGGGTGCTGTTTTGACAAGCCCGACGGCTTATGCGAGAGTCGCTGATATGATTAAGCCCGAGGATTTTTACAAGCCCGCAAACAGAGATGTTTTTGATGCTGTAAAAAGCCTCTATGAGCGAAATGAGCCTGTCGATATCGTAACGGTTTCTGAACGATTGAAAACGGCTGGCAAACTTGTGGAAGTTGGCGGTCGTGATTACGTTACGGATTTGGCTTTAGATACCGTAACGACAGTCAATGTCAACTATTATGCCGATATCGTTAAAGATATGTCAATTCGCAGAAATCTCATCGCCGCTGGGTCGGAAATTGTTAATATGTCATACGAAAACAATGACCCTTCGCTGGTTTTGGACTGTGCACAACAGTTGATTTTCGGGGTTGCTTCGCAAAAAAATACCACCGAAGTCGAAAACATCACAAATTTGGTCTATAAAACTTACGAAGAAATTGAATATCGCTATAACCACCAAGAGGAACTTTCCGGTACGCCTACTGGATTTTATGATTTTGACCAGATGACATCGGGCTTGCAACCGGGAAACTTGATTATTCTTGCGGCTCGTCCTGCAATGGGTAAAACTGCGTTTGCCCTTAACATTGCTCAAAACGTCGGATTGCGTACGGATAGGTCGGTTGCGGTATTTTCACTTGAAATGTCAAAACAAGAACTTATGAAAAGACTTCTTGCGTCTGAGGCAGAAGTTGATGCAAGACGATTGTCATCAGGACATTTGCAACCTCAAGACTGGGAAAAAATTACAAGAGTTATGGAAACGTTTAGTGCCGATTCGAAAATTTTCATCGACGATTCTGGTGGACTTTCAGTAACTGAAATGAGAGCAAAATGCAAGCGACTCAAGATGAAAGAGAAAAATTTGGGGCTCATCGTAATCGACTACCTTCAACTTATGCAAGGTAATAATCCAAACGATAGAAACCAAGAAATTTCGGCTATTTCAAGAGGTTTGAAAATCCTTGCAAAAGAACTCGAAGTTCCGATTATTGCACTTTCGCAGTTGACCAGAGGAAACGAAAAACGTGATAACAAACGTCCGATGCTCTCTGACCTTAGAGATTCGGGGGCAATCGAACAAGATGCCGATATCGTTTTGTTTATTCACAGAGAAGAATATTACGAGAAAGAAAATCCAGATTTGAAAGGCAAAGCAGAATTGATTGTCGCAAAAAACAGAAGCGGTCCGGTTGAAACAATTCCGTTGCTCTTCCAAGCAAATATCACAAAGTTCAAATCACCCGTCGCAACAAATACGTTTTAGAAAATTTTTTAGTTTGCATAAGATTTGAGCATTTGGGTGAATTGTTCCTCCCGTTCAGTTTGCGTAAGATTTGAACATGCTGTCATTCTGAGCGAAGCGAAGAATTTTGGAAAAAACATTTGTGGCGAAAATAGATTCTTCGGACTACGTTCTCAGAATGACGAATATCGCTTGATGTTAAAAACGTAGGGTCAACTTTAGTCGACCAACAAAACTGTCATTCTGAGCGAAGTGAAGAATCTTGGCGAGCCTGAGTTACTGTCATTTTTTCCTTGTAATGACGATTAATGAACGGTCAAAGTTTGTTGTTCTTCGAGGAATTTTACGCAACTGCAAGCGGCGATTGCACCATCGGCTGCTGCGGTAATAACTTGTCTAAGCGGAGTATTTCGAACGTCACCTGCTGCAAATACGCCGTCAACAGACGTTTGGAGTCTTGTATCCGTTTCGATAAAACCTTGTGGGGTTTGCTCGATTTGTCCGTTGAAAAGGTCAACATTCGGGGTAAAACCGATGTAGGGAAACACTCCGTCTGTTTTAATTTCTTTTGTTTCATTTGTTTTAACATCTTGAACGACAAGGGTTTCTACGTTATTTTCACCTTTGATTTCGAGAGGAATAGTGTTCCATACAAATTCGACCTTAGGGTTTGCAAATGCACGTTCTTGAACGATTTTGTCCGCTCTTAATTTATCTCGTCTGTGAATGAGATAGACTTTTGAGGCAAATTTTGTGAGATAGCATGCCTCTTCGACCGCTGCATTGCCGCCGCCGACTACACAAACCGTTTTGTCACGGTAGAAAGCACCATCGCAAACAGCACAGTAACTAACACCTCGTCCGAGAAATTCTTTTTCGCCTGAAATGCCTAATTTTGAAGCTTTAGCACCTGTTGCGATAATAACGGTTTTTGCTTTAAAAATTGTGTCTAAAGTTTCGATTATTTTCGGCTCAGATTTGAGGTCAACAGATTGAATTTCTTGCATTGGAAATTTTTCGACACCAAACTTATCTGCGTGCTCTTCAAACTTTTCCATAAGGTCGTAACCGCCTACATTTGGGTAACTCGGGTAATTTTCCAATTCCAAATAGTTACTCGGCTGTCCGCCAAACATCGTCAAATCGACGATTGCGGTTGAGATATTGCCTCTTGCGGCATAAATAGCGGCAGAAAGCCCTGCCGGTCCACCGCCTAAAATAACGGTATCAAACGAAAGTTCTTTTTTATCGGTCATAACAAATCCTTTACCATGAACTGAAAATGCTTCTAATGTCAGAACCTGATACTTTGTAGGCTTTGAGCGTGTATTTTACGTTTTCTACTTTTACGGGCATGCCTTTTTTGCAGGTTCGTACAACCATTGTATCAGAACCTGTGAAATTTGCCCCATTTAAAATTAATTTTGCTGTTTCGGTTACTGTTTCTTCACCATCGCCTGTTACTCTCTGAAAGGTGAAAGTATCGGAAGTTGCATCTTTCACTGTAATAGAAGCACTTGCACCCGAAATGGGGTTTGTTAATGTTATGACGTCATTGAGTTTCGATAAGTTCCAAATTTCGACGGACGAGGGTGCAAACATTTTTTCGTTTGTCGTAACCGTCCTGACCGCAACGACTTTCCACGTTCCGAAAAATCCGACAGGTACTTTGTCACTTGCAGAAATTCCGCCTGAAAGTGTCGTCGCTCCTGAAATTTGCCCGAAAATAAAAATCGTTAATATTGATAAAAAAGTTAAAAATTTCTTCATATTTATATAATTAATGTTTTTTTTGAATTTATCAACCTGAATATTTGTGTTATTATTTTGGCAAATATAAAAATAAAGGAAAAGATAAAATGCCTTCAATGGAAGAATTAAGAAAAAAATATGAAACTGTTGTGGGACTTGAAGTTCACGCACAATTAAAAACAAAATCTAAAATTTTTGCACCTGACGGAACAGATTTCGGTCAGGAACAAAATACCGAAATCAGTGCAATTACGCTCGGCATGCCCGGTGTTTTGCCTGTTTTGAATAAAGAATGTGTCAACATGGGGATTTTGACAGGACTTGCATTAAACTGCTCAATCCCTCACCGTTGTAAGTTTGACAGAAAACAATATTTTTACGCAGACCTTCCGAAAGGCTATCAAATTTCGCAATATGACGAACCAATTTGCGTAAACGGTTACATTGATATCCAAGGCAAAAGAATCGGTATCACAAGAGCACACCTTGAAGAAGATGCCGGAAAACTCGTCCACGCAGGTGCTTCGGGTATTGCGGATTCAAAATATTCATTGGTTGACTTGAACAGAGCAGGCACACCGCTTTTGGAAATCGTTTCAGAACCTGATATGCGTTCTTCGGACGAAGCTCGTGCTTATATGGAAGAACTTCGTACAATCCTTAGATACATCGGCGTTTGCGACGGTAACTTGGAAGAAGGTTCAATGAGATGTGACGCAAACATTTCTGTCCGTCCGATTGGTCAAAAAGAATTCGGAACACGTGCGGAAATCAAGAACGTCAACAGTTTCCGTGCTTTGCAAAGAGCAATCGAGTACGAAGTAGACAGACAAATCGAAATCCTTGAAGAAGGCGGAAAAGTTATCCAAGAAACAAGACTTTGGGACGACAATTACGGCGAAACTCGCTCAATGCGTGGTAAAGAAGATGCTCATGATTACAGATATTTCCCCGAACCTGACTTGATGCCGCTCGAAATTTCTGACGAATGGGTAAATTCAATCAGAGAAAAAATGCCCGAACTTCCCGCTCAAAAACGTGCAAGATACCAAGAATTGGGACTCTCGGAATACGACGCAAACGTTATCGTCGAACAAATGGAAACCGCTCTTTTCTATGATAAAGTCCTCAAATTGGGTGCAGATGCTAAGATTGCAAACAACTTCTTGATGAAAGAAGTTACTGCTCACTTGAAAAAAGAACACATCACGATTAACGAAACGAAAATGACAACGGATTCTTTTGCAGAATTGGTCGGATTGGTCGCAAAAGGCACAATTTCAAATAATATCGGTAAACAAATTATTATGACTTTGATGACCGATGGCGGAAGTGCAAAAGAAATTGTCGAAAAACAAGGCTTGAGTACAATTTCGGACGAAGGTGCTTTGAAAGCAATCGTTGAGAAAATCGTTGCCGATAACCCTGCTCAAGTTGAACAATACCGTGGTGGTCGTGACAAATTGTTCGGTTTCTTCGTCGGTCAAGCGATGAAAGCAACTCAAGGTAAAGCAGATCCGCAACTTTTGAATAAGTTGCTCAAAGATGCCTTAAACGGCTAATCAATATATTTAAATATTTTATTAAAGGGGAACGAAAGTTCCTCTTTTTTTGATTTTTTGTCGACACAAAGACTCCAACACGCTCTTTTTGCACCTGCTAAGTCATTCTGAGCCTTTAGGCGAAGAAGTTTGGAAAAACCGTGTTGAAATAGATTTTTCGGAATAAATACTTCAGAATGGCGATTATCGCTTAATGTTCAGAGTATACTGTCACTGCGAGAACTTTTTCTAAATGATTTTTATATGAAATGAAAATTTTTGTAAAAATTTTTCAAATTTGATAACAAATTATAAACAAATGTAAAGAAAAATTTTAAATAAAAAAAATACGGTGTTGACGACAAATCATGTTTATAATAAATTTGTAAGTGCCGATATTGTCGGTAATATTCATGTTACATGCAATTCGGAAGTAGAAAACAAGAAAAAGAAAGTAGTAGACAAATGAGTAACGGCAAGAGACAAAGAATAAGAGTTTGCTTGAAAGCATATGACCATAAGCTTATAGACGTTTCCGCCGCAAAAATCGTTGAAACGGCAAAAAGAACTGACGCAAAAGTGGCAGGTCCGATTCCGTTGCCGACAAAAAGACGTGTATATTGCGTTTTGAGAAGTCCTCACGTTGATAAGAAATCAAGAGAACACTTCGAAATGAGAACTCACAAGAGAATCATCGATATATACGAACCTACGGCACAAACGACAGACGAACTCAGCAGAATGGATTTGCCCGCAGGTGTGGACATCGAAGTTAAGTTATAGTAGATAACTTAATCACATACAATTAAAAGGGAACTCCCCCCGATATTGAATGTGATCTGCGAGTCAAAAGGTAACGCAGCGCTCACAAAAGAAAGGTATAATATGACACTCGGAGTAATTGGAAAAAAATTGGGAATGACCCAAGTTTTTGACGAAAACGGTCTTGCAATTCCCGTAACTGTTATCAAGGTAGAACCTTTAACAGTAACACAAGTAAAAACAGTAGATACAGATGGCTATAATGCAATTCAAACAGGTGTAGTTCCTGCAAAGGAAAAACACTTGACGAAGGCAGAAATTGGTCACTTTGCAAAAAACAAACTTGAAAACTTCAGACACCTTCAAGAATTCAGAGTAGATAATCCTGAAGCATACGAAGTTGGACAAAAAATTGATTTATCCGTATTAGAAAACGTAGCGAAAGTTGACGTAACAGGAAAGTCTGTAGGTAAAGGTTTCCAAGGTACGGTAAAAAGATGGAACTTTTCAAGAGGGCCGATGGGACATGGTTCAAAGAATCACAGAGAACCCGGTTCAATCGGAGCAGGCACTACCCCTGGTAGAGTCATTAAAGGTAAGAGAATGGCTGGAAACATGGGTAATGAAAGAGTTACGATTACCAAATTGACAGTTGTAAAAGTAGATAACGAAAACAACTTGTTGTTGGTAAAAGGTTCGGTACCGGGTCCGGAAGGTAAATTAGTTACCGTAGTACCCTCGAGAGTTAAATGGAACTAACTCTTAACTATAAGGAATGAAAATCATGGCAAAAGAAGTTTCAATATTAAGTACAGACGGAAAACAGGTCGGACAAATATCTTTAGATGAAAAGGTATTCGGTGTTGAACCTAATATTCACGTAATGCACATGGCAGTAAGAAGACAACTCAACAATGGTCGTCAAGGTTCAGCATGTGCAAAAACAAGAGCTGAAGTATCAGGCGGCGGAAAGAAACCTTGGAAACAAAAGGGAACAGGTAGAGCCAGAGCAGGTTCAACAAGAAGCCCGTTGTTTGAAGGTGGTGGTGTAATCTTTGGACCTAAGCCGAGAGATTACGATTTCCAAATGCCTCAAAAAGCAAGAAGACTTGCATTGAGATCGGCACTTTCAGCAAGAGTAGAAAACACAGTTTTGGTAAAAGATTTTTCACAAATCACAGAACCGAAAACAAAATTGATGACTCAAGCATTGAAGGCATTGAACGTTGCAGGCAAAGTGCTTGTAGTAGCAGATACAAAAGCAGCAGAAAATGCACATTTGGAATTGGCAGCAAGAAACCTTCCTTCAGTGAAAGTTATTCTTCCTGCAAATTTAAACGTAAAAGACTTATTGGAAGCAGACTCGGTTATCTTGACTGAAGCTGCAGTCAATGAAATAACTGAGAGGTTATCGAAATAATGAGCAACTTAAAACAAAACAAGGAAAAATTATACGACGTAATTAAACGTCCTATAATTACAGAAAAATCAATGGCAGCGACAACACTCAACAAATATACGTTTGAAGTATTGCCGACAGCGACAAAAGTAGAAATCGCACAAGCCGTTGAAGCTGCATATCCGGGCAGAAAGGTAACAAAGGTAACTACGGTATACCAACCCTCACACGCAAAGAGAGTAGGATACTCAGTAGGAAGAACGCAATCCGGAAAGAAAGCAATCGTAACGATTGAAGGCGAACCTTTGGAAGAATTAACGGGGGCATAGTAAAAAATGGCAATTAGAAAAATAAATCCTACATCTCCGGGTCAAAGAGGTATGACCAAAAGTGATTTTGCTGAAATAACAACAAACAAACCTGAAAAATCATTATTGAAAGACCTCAGAAAGACTGCAGGCAGAAACAATACAGGTAGAATTACATGCCGTCATAAAGGTGGCGGACATAAAAGAGCATACCGTGTAATAGATTTTAAACGTGAAAAGTTCGGTATTCCGGCAGTTGTTAAGACTATCGAATACGATCCGAACAGAAACGTAAGAATTTCACTCGTTGTATACGCAGACGGTGAAAAGAGATACATTTTGACACCGCACGGATTGAACGTAGGTGACACAATCGTATCAGGAAAAGACGCAGACATCTTGACAGGAAACGCACTTCCTTTGGAAATGATTCCGTTAGGTACAATGGTTCACTGTGTAGAACTTGAACCCGGAAAAGGCGGAAAGATGGTCAGAACAGCAGGTGGTGCTGCTCAATTAATGGCAAAAGAAGGCAATTACGTAACTTTGAAGATGGCAAGTTCAGAAATGAGAATGGTCAGAAAAGAATGCTTGGCAACAGTCGGTGTTCTTGGAAATGCTGAATTCAAGAATATGAAAATCGGTAAAGCAGGCCGTACTCGTTACTTGGGTGTAAGACCCACAGTCAGAGGTGTTACAATGAACCCCTGTGATCACCCTCACGGTGGTGGTGAAGGTAAAACAGGTCCCGGCGGAAATCCTAAGACACCTTGGGGTAAACCGGCACTCGGCATCAAGACGAGAAACAAGAAGAAGGCTTCTGGCAAGTTGATTGTCAGAGAAAGAAAACGCGGATAAGGAGAATATAAATGGCTCGTTCACTTAAAAAAGGACCTTTTGTTCAACCTGCGCTTCAATCAAAAATCGAAAAAATGAATGCTGCCGGTGAAAAGAAAGTTGTAAAGACATGGTCCAGAGCATCAATGATAATTCCGGAAATGTTGGGACACACAATTGCCGTACACAACGGTAAGACACACGTTCCCGTATATGTGACAGAACAAATGGTAGGACACAGACTCGGTGAATTTGCTCCGACCAGATTATTCAGAGGTCACGCCGGTTCAGATAAGACGGCAAAGAGGGGTTAATCATGGAAGCTAAATCAATACAAAGAAATATCGGAATGCCCGCACGTAAATTACGTAGAGTAATTAACGTAGTAAGAGGCAAATCTGTAACAGAAGCAGTTAAAATCTTGAAATTCATGCCCTACTTTGCGGCAAGAATGGTCGAAAAGAATTTGACGGCAGCAGTTGCAAACGCAGCTGAGAAGTCAGGTGTTACAGCAGATCAATTAAAAATATCTGAAATTTACGCTGACGAAAGTACGACACTCAAGAGAGGAAAGCCGAGAGCGCAAGGAAGAATTTACAAACGCTTAAGACGTTCTTCACACTTGACAGTAAAAGTATCGGATAATAAGTAGGAGATAACACGATGGGACAAAAGACACACCCAACCGGATTTAGAGTAGGCGTTATCCAACCTTGGTCAAGCACTTGGTACGCTAAAAAAGGTGATTATCCGGAATTTTTAGTCGAAGATGCAAAAATCAGAAAATTTATTAAGAAGAAATTATATACAGCAGGCGTTGCAAAAATTCTTATCGCAAGAAAAGCAACAAATGTAGTAGTTACAGTAGCGACAGCTAAACCCGGTGTAGTAGTCGGCAGAGGCGGTCAAGGTATCGATGAACTCAGAACATCAGTTTCAGCACTCATCGGAAAACCTGTAACAATTGATGTCGTTGAAGTTGCAAGAATTGATGCAGATGCACAATTAGCAGCAGAAAACGTAGCACTCCAACTCGAAAAACGTATTGCATTCAGAAGAGCAATGAAACAAGTAATGCAAAGAACGATGAGATCAGGCGTACAAGGTATCAAAGTTATGGTATCAGGACGTTTGGGTGGTGCAGAAATTGCAAGAAGTGAATGGGCAAAAGAAGGAAGAATTCCGCTTCAAACACTCAGAGCAGATGTCGATTACGGATTTGCAGAAGCAGATACGATGATGGGCAAAATCGGTGTTAAAGTTTGGGTTTTCAAAGGTGACTTAATGCCCGGCGAAAAAGCAGACGCAAACATCAAAACTAAAAAGTCAACAGGTTCACGCAATGGCGAAGACAGACCTATTGGCAGAAGAAGAAAGAAAGCAGCACCGCAAACTGAAGAAGTTAGCGAATAGTAAAAAGAAAATCAGGAGCGAAAAACAACTATGTTAATGCCCAAGAAAACGAAATATCGTAAAAGAATGAAAGGCAGAATGACAGGTTCTGAAACAAGAGGAACGGAACTTGAATTCGGTCAATACGGTCTGCAAGCATGCGAACCGGCATGGATTACAAGCAGACAAATAGAAGCGGCAAGACGTGCTATGACAAGAGAAATCAAAAGAGGCGGAAACGTCTGGATTAAGATTTTCCCTGACAAACCGATTACGGCGAAACCTGCTGAAACTCGTATGGGTAAAGGTAAAGGTAACCCGGAATATTGGGTAGCAGTAGTTAAGCCCGGAAGAATTCTCTTTGAAATTGATTATTCTTCAAGAGAAGTTGCAGTTCACGCACTTGAGTTGGCTGCTCAAAAACTTCCTATTAAAGTTAAGGTAGTGGAAAAATAAGGTAGCGAACAATGAAATTAGAAGAAATGCGCGAAAAAACGGTTGATGAACTTAAAGCAGCAGTAGTTGATTGCAAAAAGCAATTACTCGACTTAAGAGTTCAAAAATCGTTGAATAAACTCGAAAATCCCGCTCAAATCGGTAAGATAAAGAACGAAATCGCTCAAATCAAAACCGTAATCAGAGAAAAAGCGGAATAGTTCAGAAAAAACAGAAGAGGTCTATAAAATGCCTAAAAAGGAAAAACAAGGTACAGTTGTTAGCAACAAATGCGACAAAACAGTTGTAGTAAAAGTTGCAGAATACAACCAACACCCGAAATATAAGAAAATCATCGAAACGACAAAACATTACAAAGCTCACGATGCAGAAAATACATGCAAAGAAGGCGATATAGTTAGAATCGTTGAGACAAAACCGATTTCAGCAGACAAACGTTGGACAGTTGCTGAAGTTGTAGAAAAAGCGAAATAGGCAATTTTTGCTAAATAAAGGATAAGTAAAATGATACAACAGGAAACAAGATTACAAGTTGCGGACAATACAGGTGCAAAGGAACTTCTTTGCATCAGAGTATTGGGCAGTTCAAATAAGAAATTCGCTTATGTTGGCGATGTAATCATTGCTGCAGTTAAAGATGCAACTCCTAACATGACAGTTAAAAAGTCAGACGTAGTTAGAGCAGTTGTTGTAAGAACTAAGCATGATATCAAACGTGCAGACGGATCAGTCATTAGATTTGACGAAAACGCTGCAGTTATCATCAACAAGGACGGTAACCCCAGAGGAACTCGTGTTTTCGGACCGGTTGCTCGTGAGCTCAGAGAAAAGAATTTCATGAAAATCATTTCTCTTGCGCCGGAAGTTATTTAGGAAGGCAACAAAATGAGAAGAAAAAAACAAGTTGAAGAACACAATATTCACGTCAGAACCGGCGACAAAGTAGTAGTTGTTTCCGGCAAAGACAAAGGCAAGACAGGAAACGTAAAGAAAGTAGTTACATCAGAAAACAGAGTAGTTGTTGAAGGTGTAAATATGGTTACGAAAGCACAAAAGCCGAACCCGATGGCAGGAATTCAAGGCGGATTGGTCAAGAAGGAAGCATCATTGGACTCGTCAAAAGTAATGCTTTTCTGTCCTGCTTGCAATAAGGCTACAAGAATCAAATACGAAGTAAAAGACGATAAAAAAGTTCGTGTTTGTAAACATTGTGGTGAAGTTTTAGACGTATAACTTAACAAAAGTATGGACATCTTGTCATGTTTGGGCGAAGATGTATTCTACGAAAAGGAAAATGAAAAATGACAACAGTAACTAAAAGTTTAAGAAAAAAATACAACGAAGAAGTCGTTGAAGCAATGAAGAACGAATTCAAGTATGAAAACGTTCACCAAATTCCGAAACTCAACAAAGTTGTAATCAACATGGGTGTCGGAGAAGCATGCCACAACTCAAAACTTGCAGAATTAATTGTTGCACAATTAACTAAGATTGCAGGACAAAAGGCAGTGGCAACAAAAGCGAAGAAATCAATTGCAACTTTCAAATTGAGAGAAGGCATGCCGGTAGGTTGTATGGTTACTCTTAGAGGCGAAAGAATGTATGATTTCATTCAAAAGTTAATCTGCGTAGTTCTTCCGAGAATTAGAGACTTTAGAGGTATCAGTTCAAAATCATTTGATGGAAGAGGAAACTACACATTAGGTTTGAAAGAGCAATCATTATTCCCCGAAATCAGTTACGATGAAATCGATACTGTTTTGGGTATGAACATATCAATAATCACGACGGCAAAAACAGATGAAGAAGGCAGAGCGCTTTTGAGATATCTTGGCATGCCGTTCAAGAAATAAAGGAGCGTATTGTGGCTAAGAAATCAATGATAGATAAAGAAGCAAAAAGAGAAGCACTCGTTGCTGCAGGAAAATATCCTAAAGTAAGATTGCATAATCGTTGCTCTGTATGCGGCAGACCTCACGGATTTCACAGAGACTTCGGTCTTTGCAGAATTCACTTGAGAGAATTGGCTCACAAAGGATTACTTCCCGGCGTAACAAAAGCAAGTTGGTAGTAGTCTTATCGTTCACAAAGACAACAGGAAAAGGAAATTATCAATGAATACAGATCCGATAGCAGATATGCTTACGAGAATCAGAAACGCAAACCAAGTTTCTCATAAAGAAGTTGAAATGCCTGCTTCAAACCTTAAAGTTGAACTTGCAAAACTTTTGAAGAACGAAGGTTATATTTCTGACTACTCAGTAAAAGAAGTCGGTAAGTTCAAAGTTTTAAATGTTGCACTCAAGTACGACACAGAAAACAACCCGGTAATCACGAACCTTCAAAGAGTTTCGAAACCTGGTTTGAGAACTTACTCAAAGGCAAAAAATCTTCCGCAAGTATTAGGCGGAATGGGAATTGCAGTTGTCAGCACAAGCAAGGGCTTGCTCACTGACAGACGTGCAAGAAAAGAAAATGTCGGCGGCGAAGTAGTTTGCTACATTTGGTAGTAAATCCGCAGACAGCGATACTAAATTGACAAGACGGAGAACAAAATAATGTCACGTATAGGAAAATTACCGATTGAGATACCTGCCGGTGTTGAAGTTACTGTTAATGGTAACACAGTAACGGCGAAAGGTCCGTTGGGAACAGAAACAGTAACAGTAAGACCTGAACTTTCCGTTGAACAAGCAGACAATCATGTATATGTAAAGAGAAACGCTGATGACAGAAAATCTCGTTCATTGCACGGTTTGTCAAGAACACTTGTTGCAAACGCAATCAACGGCGTAAAGAATGGTTTTGAAAAGAAACTCGAAATCGTAGGTGTAGGTTACAGAGCCGCAATGCAAGGTACAACTTTGAATTTGGTTTTGGGTTATTCACACCCGATTAACATTGAAGCACCCGAAGGAATCAAGATTGAAGTTGAAGCAAACACTAAGATTAAGATTTCGGGACACAACAAACAAATGGTCGGCGATATTGCAGCACTCGTACGTTCAAAGAGACCTCCTGAAGTTTACAAAGGAAAAGGTGTTAAGTACGAAGGCGAACACATCAGAAGAAAAGCCGGCAAAACAGGTAAAAAATAGAGCCGCATAGGTTCGTAAGAACAGCCCGATTGAACCCTTGAAAAATTTTCAAGAAGGTTTGGGTGAAAGGAAAGAAAAATGATTAAAACAGCAAATAGAAAAGCACAAGTTCAAAAACGTCACAGACGACTTAGAGTCAAATTGAAAGGTACTTCAGAAGCACCGAGACTCGCAGTTTACAGAAGCACAAAACACATTTACGCTCAAATCATTGATGATGTTAAAGGTGTAACTTTGGTTTCAGCTTCATCTGATGACAAAGAACTCAAACAAAAATTAGCTCACGGTGGAAACATCGAAGCGGCTAAAGTTGTAGGCGAAGCAATTGCAAAGAGAGCAGCAGCAAAGAAAATCGTTGATGTTGTTTTCGATAGAGGCGGCTTTGTTTACCACGGAAGAGTTGCTGCACTTGCAGATGCTGCAAGAGAAGCAGGTTTGAACTTCTAATTTTCTAAAAGTTCTAAAAAGAGAGGGTTCACAAAAACCCTCTTTTTTTTTAATTTATCAAAATTGATAAATGTTGCAAAATTGACTAAATTTATAAATTTTGATAATTTATATGTAATTTAGGTAAGTATTTATGGAAAATAATTTGGATTTAATAACAATAGGCGAAGGCTTGGTGGAACTTTCGAGTCCGCAGAGTTTGGCTTATGCGGATAAGTTGGATAAATATTATGGCGGAGACACTTTGACGACGGCGATTGCGGCATGCAGAATGGGTGCAAAAGTCGGTTATATTTCAAAGGTCGGTAACGATGCGTTTATGGAATTTCTTGTTGGCGGTTGGGCAACAGAAGGGCTTGATATAACGAGAGTTACCTCGACTGATGGTCGCAATGGTGTTTATTTTGTCGCCGGTCACGAGACGGGACATAAAGAATTTGCTTATTACCGCAAAAAGACCGCAGCGGCTAAACTTACAGCACGTGATATTGATGAAGATTATATTAAATCTGCCAAAGCAGTTTATGCCACTGGAATTACGCAATCACTTTCATTGTCTGCGAAAGAGGCAGTTTTGAAAATGTGTCAGATTGCAAAAGAGAATAACATTTTGGTCGCTTACGATCCGAATTTCGAAGAACTTTTGTGGTCGTTGGAAGAGGCTAGAGACGCTTTTTCAGAGATTGAAGATTATATTGACATTATCTTTTTGAACTTGCGAACTGATGCGGTTCTTTGGGATATCGAATCTTGCGATAAATTGATTGAAATGCTTTTGGATAAAGGCATTAAGACGATTGTGGTTAAGTCGAAAACGAATGGCGGTTACTACGTTGCGACGGCGAATGAGACTGTCTTTACGCCATTTTTCTCTGATACGAAAAAGGACTCGACGGGTGCAGGCGATTCGTTTAACGGTGCATTTTTGTACGAGTTAACTCAAGGCAAAACACCTTTTGAGGCGGTCAAGATTGCAAGAGTCGTGTCGGGCTTACAGGTTAGAAAAATCGGGGCGATAAAATCTATTCCCTCGGCAAAAGAAGTTATGGACGCTTTGAATGAACAAGAATAAAAAGTCTCCGAAGGTAGTAATTTCGGGCTATTATGGGTTTAATAATTTTGGCGACGACGCAGTTTTGAGCGTGTTGGTTGATTCGCTAAAAAAGTCGGGCATTGAGGACATTACCGTTTTTTCAAAAAATCCGAAATCTACGAAGGAGATGTTTAAGGTCAAGTCGTCAAAGACTTTTGGCGTTTTTGGCTTAATTTTTAATTTGATGAGATGTGACTTTTTGATTTCTGGTGGTGGAAGTCTTTTGCAAGATTCCACGAGCGTAAAGAGCCTTATTTATTACCTTTGCGTGATTATGACCGCTTTGTTTTTTAGAAAAAAAGTCATTATTTTTGCTCAAGGTCTTGGGCCGATAAATAATAAACTTTTCGAAAAAATTACGGCTATGGTTTTGAAAAAATGCACTTATATTACTGTTCGTGATGAGAAGAGTTTCTTTTTGGCAAGAAGTTGGGGACTCAATCCAGACTTAGTTTCTGACCCTGTTTGGAATATCAAACTCAAGACGAAATATTCGCATCGTGGGGTGGGAATTCAACTTCGAGAATGGCCGTCTTTGACTCCGCAAATGCTCAAGGATTTTGCAAAATACATTGCTGATGTTTATTCTGATAAAATTATTTTTATTTATGCACTTCAAGCGGCTTTGGACTTGGAGATTTGCGAGCAGTTGGAAGTTGAACTTTTGAAGATTAATCCTGACTTGCATACGCACGTTGTGACGAATAGAGCAACATTTGAGATTGTAGAGGCGTTTTCTCATCTTGATGAACTCATTGCGATGCGTTACCACGCTTGCCTTTTGGGCTTGAAATATGGTATTCGTGTGTTGCCGATTATTTATGACCCGAAAGTTGAAAAACTTGCTGACGAGTTTGGCTTGACCTCGAGATTGATGTTACACGGCGAATTTGAGGCAGAAAAGAAAATCAGAAACTTGAGATACGGCGAATATCACGTTGATGAGGAAAAAGTTTCTCGCAAAAAATTCGATTTTCATAAGTTTGAGGACATTTTGTTTCCTGACGGAAAAAATTAGTGGCAATGTTGTTAGAAACAGATACTTCGCCCGAAGAATATATTTATTTTTTTATCACCAGTTGACAGATATTTTTCTCACAAAATACATACAAAAAATGTTATTTTCAAATAACTGTGATAAAATATTTTCATAATGAACGGAGAATTACAATGTCAAAAGAAAACGATAAAATCATTATAACAATCATCGGTGCGGACAAAGTTGGTATTGTTGCGAAAACGACCGCTGCACTTGCTGAGTGCCAAGTCAACATCGAAGATATCAAACAATCCATTATGCAAGATTGCTTTGTAATGTTTATGCTTGCTAACGCTGATAAAAGCCCGAAATCTTTCAGCGAAATTAAAGACAAATTAACAAAAATCGGCGAAGAGATGAAACTCGAAGTTTGGGTTCAAAAGAAGGCGATTTTTGATAAAATGCACACAATTTAGCGAGGTAAACGATGAACTTTTTCAGTGAGGATTCAATCCTTGAAACAATTAATATGATTAAGGTGCATAACCTTGATATCAGAACGGTTACGCTTGCTTTAAGTTTGCGTGACTGTTGTGATACGGACGTTCATTGCGTGGGCGAAAAAATCCACGAAAAAATCGTTCGTTACGCAAAAAATTTGAGAAAATACTCTGACGAAATCGAGTCAGAATACTCTATTCCTATTGTAAATAAACGGATTGCGGTTACGCCGATTTCGCTTGTCGGAGAATCATGCAAAAACCCTGATTACATTTATCTTGCAAAAATTTTGGACAAAGCGGCAGATGAAGTTGGCGTCGATTTTATCGGCGGATTTGGTGCACTTGTGGAAAAGGGTATGACTAAAGGCGATAGCCTTCTTATGGAAAGTATTCCAGAGGCTTTGGCACAAACGAACAAAATCTGCTCGTCCATAAACCTTGCCTCATCAAAAGCAGGTATTAATATGGACGCTATCAACAAAATGGCTCAAATCATTAAGCAAACGGCAGATTTGACGGCTGATGGAGATGGTATCGGTGCTGCAAAGTTGGTTTGCTTCTGTAATGCCCCCGGTGATAACCCGTTTATGGCAGGAGCTTTTCACGGTTATGGCGAACCCGAATGTGCCCTTAACATCGGTGTTTCAGGCCCTGGGGTTGTTAGAGCGGCAGTTGATTCGTTGAGAAAAGATGCACCTTTAGATGAAGTTGCAAACAAAATCAAACAAATTGCTTACAAAATCACTTCAACAGGCGAATTAATCGGTCACGAAATGGCACAAAAATTGGGTATTCCTTTTGGCATAATCGACCTTTCGCTTGCTCCTACACCCGCAATCGGAGACAGCGTAGCGGGAATTTTCCGTGCAATGGGCTTGGAGCACGCAGGTGCACACGGCACAACCGCAGCACTTGCAATGCTTAACGATGCTGTTAAAAAAGGTGGAATTATGGCAAGTTCGCATGTTGGCGGACTTTCAGGTGCATTCATTCCTGTTTCGGAAGATGCGGAAATGATTGAAGCTGCAAGAAACGGTTTTTTGACGTTTGATAAATTGGAAGCAATGACCTGCGTATGCTCGGTCGGACTTGATATGATTGCAATTCCGGGGACAACGCCTATCGACACAATTGCAGGAATTATTGCGGACGAGATGGCAATCGGTATGATTAACAAAAAAACGACAGCCGTCAGAGTTATCCCCGTACCGAATAAAAAAGTTGGCGAAAATGCAGTCTATGGCGGACTCTTGGGCGAAGCACCGATTATCCCCGTAAACAACCTTTCCTCAACAGGATTTGTTCAACGTGGAGGAAGAATTCCAGCACCAATACACAGTTTAAACAATTAGTGAGGTTATTATGACAACACTTGAAGATGCAAAAAAACGAGAACTCAAACCGTGGAACGATTATTTCATGGATTTGGCAAAAACTTGTGCAACCCGTTCAAATTGCTTACGTTCGCAAGTTGGAGCGGTAATTGTTGGAGAAGATAAAAAAATTAAGGCAACAGGCTACAACGGCACTCCATCAAAGGTTCAATCGTGCTATGAAAGAGGGACTTGCTACAGAATTGAAAATAACATTCAATCTGGCACAAGATACGAAACTTGCCGTAGCATACACGCCGAACAAAATGCCATAATCCAAGCAGGACAAGACCGTTGCCAAAATGCAACAATGTATATTTACGGTCACAACATCATTTGTATCCTCTGCAAAAGATTTATCGTTCAAGCGGGAATTAAAGATGTCTTTCTCAAAAAAGACGAAAACTCACCGCTCGTCCACGTTACGGCTGATGAAATCAGACACGATTTGGAAGAATAAACAAAAGAGGCTATCAAAAGCCTCTTTTTTAATTTCCGTTTAATCGTCATTCTGAAGTTTTGAAACGATAAAAAATCTCAGATAAATTCGAAAAATATATATTTCTTCTAAAGGCTCAGTATGACTGCAAGAAGTCACCGTCATTGCGAGAGTTAGCGTGGCAAATTCAATTATCTGTCAAAAAATCTTTGTTTTTTGTTAAAGTCTTTATCTATAATAATTCCGCCCCATTCGACCATTGTGAAGCCTTGACGTTTGATTTTTTTCAAGGTGTAAGGTGTCGATTGTGTGTTTGGTTGAATTGGAGTAATGACTACCTCAATTCTGTTCCACGAGTCAGGTTTGGGGGAAACGGATAGTTTTATCCAGTCGTCGACTTCTTCATTTTGGAGAAAATAAATTCTGAAATCGGTCGCCGGGTAGTTTGAAATAATTTCACTCCAAAAACGGACAAATTCAGTCTTTTCGGCGGTGTTCATAGCCATTTCGTCTGCTTTTTCGTTCAAAAATTCTCTGATATTTTCCTTTTTGATGCTCCAGCCGAGGAGTTTTTTGGGAACTTCTTTGATAAACTTGTTGCCGTCCCAATATATATAGGGGTAATTGTTAGCCTTGCAAGCCGTTTGGGCGTATTCAAATCCAAAAGTTGTGGGTAGCGAATCGCAGTTTGTTTTTTCGGGTTGCAAATCGATTAAATGCCCGTCCTTGTGGGCAATTACCTTCCAACTGTTCAGATATTTTTGAGGAACGGTATTTTTTGTCAGGAGGAAATAGTCGAGTCTGACGTTGACCATTTTTGGCAAATCATCTGAATAGAGATAGATTGCAGGTTTTTTAATCGGAGGATTGCCGTCGTCGGGCATTTTTATATCGCCCATCGAATTTGCAATCGGAAGAGAGCAAAGTGCGACTATGCATGCCGAAATCGCTGTCAGGGCTTTTGTTTTGACAGAAATGTTTTTCAAATTAAAGTGCTTCATTTTGGTTTTTCTTAACTTTGGGAACGGCAGAGAGTTGACAAGCGTAGCCGAATGCTTGTTCGAGGTTGCTGCCTGCCTGAATTGCTTGCCATTGGCGAGGTTGGTAGTCAACGAGCATAAGTTCGTCACGTTTGTTATAACCTTCAATCATCATTGGTTTGAAGAGTTTTTGACCGCAATCCATTTTGAAATAGTACGTTGCGTAATACATTTCTTTGTTTTCGGGGGAATAATCTTCGTTATAAATTTTCATGCGAATTTCGGCAGTATTGTCTTTTTTGTTGTAGCGAATGCTGTCGAGGTCAATTTCCGCAGCATCGGTAAATTCTTCTTCGGCTGCCACTGCAATCGGTGCAATCGCCATTGTTGCCAAAAATAAACCGAGCAATAATTTCTTCATTTTTTCTCCTTTTTTATGCCGGAATTATATCCGCACTGTTTTCATTTTGTATTATCTTATATATTTTAACATTTTCCAAGTATCTTTTGTCAAAATGTAAAGTATCTACAGATGTAATAATTGTCTGGTGATGCTCCTCAATTCCGTTCAACAAGTACGTTTGACGGATATCGTCAAGTTCTGCAAGGACATCATCAAGTAACAAAATTGCATTATATCCCGTTTTTGAGCGGATTAACTCTGTTTCCGCAAGTTTGAGAGCAAGAACGATGGTGCGTTGCTGACCTTGTGAGGCAAATTTTTGTGAATTTATGTTATCGATGAAGAACGAAACGTCGTCACGGTGCGGCCCTACGACGGATTGTGCACGGATAATTTCTTCGTTTCTTTTTTCATCAAGTCTTTCGTAAAATTTTTCGGCAATTTTTGCACTCGTCCACTCCGAAACGTCCTCGACATCGATATCTTCAACTATTGATGAATTGTAAACAATGGAAAGAGTTTCTTTGAGCGAAATATGCGAATGTTTTTGCCGAGCATATTTCAAAAGTTCTTTGAGAAAATTTAACCGCAATAAAATTATGTTACTTCCCGTTATTGCAAGTTGCTCGTTCCACACGTCAAGGAGTGCATTTTCGGCGTTAATGTTGCCGCCTAAAGATTTTAGAAAATTATTTTTTTGTGTTCGAATTTTGTTGTATTTCAAAATCCTGTCAGAATGTGCAGGATAAAGCGACGAAACCGCATCATCGAGCCAAGTTCGACGGTCATCTGGATTTCCACGAAGAAGTGCAAGGTCACTCGTTGAAAAACTTACAGAAAAAATATTCGAAAGATACTCTGATGTCTTATTCTTCTTGATTTCATTGACTTTGAGCAATTTTTTCTTTGGCGTGCTTTGCCTTGATTGTTTTGAGGGATGCAAGATAGCCGATTGCCTCGAGGAGATTGGTTTTCCCCTGTGCATTTTTTCCCGTCAACAAAATTTTATCCGCATCAAAATCAAGATTCAAATCGGAATAATTTCGAAAATTTCTGAGTTGTATGTTGTTGATAAACATAACAAAATTATAGCGTTTTCGTCATTTTGTGGCAAAAATGTTTCACGATGTATAAATTCTCCGTCAAATTGACGATTTGAAAAGCGAAATCTTGCGGTATGATTGAACAAAGTGTGTTTGAAAAGGATTAATTATGAAAAAAATCAATGCAAATTACCTCAAAGGTAATATTTACGGCGGTATCACGGCTGGCGTAATCGCTTTGCCGTTGGCACTTGCTTTCGGGGTCGCAAGCGGAATGGGTGCAGCAGCAGGGCTTTACGGGGCAATTTTCGTTTGCCTGTTCGCATCGCTTTTTGGCGGTACAAAAACCCAAATTTCTGGTCCAACAGGTCCTATGACGGTCGTTGTCGCCTCGGTTATTGCACTTTACCCCAACAACCCCAAAATTATCTGCATGACAATCTGTTTGGCTGGTATTTTTCAAATCATTCTCGGTTTGATTAAGGTTGGCGATTTGATTAAATACGTTCCGTATCCGGTTATTTCGGGCTTTATGTCGGGTGTCGGTGCAATTATTGTGCTTTTGCAAATCAATCCGCTTTTCGGGCATGATGCTTACGGAAATGTTTTGCAAACTGTGAAAAGTTATTTCCATATCTTGCAAAACGTCAACCCACAATGCCTTATTTTGGGCATTTTGACCTTGTTGATTGTTTATTTTACCCCGAAAAAAATAGGAAAAATTATCCCTTCTTCTCTTTTGGCATTGATTGTGGCAACCGTTGTTGCGGTCGTTTGCAAGTTTAATGTCCCTGTAATTGGCGAAATTCCAACAGGTTTGCCCCATTTTCAACTTGGTTTGATTTCTATAAAAGAATTTTATGCAATCGTCCCTGTCGCTTTGACACTGGCGGTTTTAGGCTCGATTGACTCACTTTTGACATCTCTCGTTGCCGACTCGATGACAAGAACAAAACATAACAGTAACAAGGAACTCATCGGGCAAGGGCTTGGAAATGCCGTAGCGGGCATGTTTGGCGGAATTGCCGGTGCCGGTGCAACAATGAGAACCGCCGTAAATATCAAATCTGGCGGCACGGACAGACTTTCGGGTGTTGTCCACTGTATTTTGCTTGCAGTAATTTTGATTTTCCTTGCACCTGTTGCTTCGAAAATCCCTCTTTGTGTACTTTCTGCCATATTAATCAAGGTCGGATTTGATATTATCGACTACAAGTTTTTATCTATCGCAAAAAGCGTTCCCCGTAAGGAATTTGCCGTTATGGGAATTGTATTTTTCTTGACAGTTTTCTATGATTTGATTTTTGCCGTTGCAGTCGGTATTGTACTTGCCTCAATCCTTTTTGCTGCAAGTGTTTCCGCCTCAACAAAAATTTCGTCTGTCAAAATTGACGAAATTGACGACGTCAACGACGATATTTTTGACGACGAAAGATACAAAAAACTTATCTCTTTCATCAGAATCGACGGTGCATTCTTCTTTGGTTCGTCAGCGTGCGTTCTTAACCAAATCGAAAAAAATTCACAAGGGGTTAAATGCGTCGTACTTTATTGCAAGCGTGTTGTCACGATTGACGTTTCGGCAATTTTTGTTCTCGAGGAAATCATTGAACGTTTCGAAAGCCATGGTGTCAAGGTCATCTTGGTCATGAAGGATTGGCAAATGGTCGATAAGATTTTGCACGCTGGGCTTGCAAAAATTTTGACCGCCGATAATTTCGCTTTTAGCAAGGAAACCGCCTTGATTAAGGCAAAACGTATGGTTCGCCATTACTTGAAATAATTTTATTTCAAAAATTTATAAGCCGACCTTCGGGTCGGTTTTTTGTTTCTCGTAATGACAATAAACTCTAAATCATTCTCTGTTGTTACGAACGAAAAAATTGCAGGTTGGGTTTTAACCCAACAATGTCACGGCATTAATCCATAAAAAAAGGTAAAAAAAAGAGACTTTTGCAAGTCCCCCGAAAGCTGTTATGCTTCCTCGTGTGTAAGTGAAAGGTTTAGTGTGTATGGTATGTGTGTGTGTGAATAAAAAATCTCGTTAAAAAATGAACCTCTTTTAATAACCTCTCTATATATATAAAGTATATATAGAGGGTGTGAATTTCAAGAAAAAGGTTTTTTAAAAGTGAAATTTTTTAAAACTCAATAATGACAAAGGTTAGAAGGGTAAAATTCATATTTACAAAAGTTAATATTTGTTTTAAAATGCCTGTAAATTTAATAAAACAACTCGAAAACGGGGAAAATCATGTTATATTTCTTAATATATTCGTTTTTTTCACTTTAAAAGAAATGGATATTGTTGGGCGAAAATTTAAACAAAAATAATGTTGGGTTAAAACCCAATCAATAATTTGGCAAATGTTTTCAAAGATTTTTCACCACTTTGTGGTTCAGAAAGACGATAAGGTTTTTGTCAGACAAAAAATTACGAAAAATTACGAAATTTTATTTTTAGGAGTGAAGGATTATAATTAAATTGAGGAGTCTCTATGAAGATTTTTGGCAGAAACATTACGGCAGAGAACATCAGAATTTTAATTCAAAGAATGATATTTTTGGCGATAGGGGCATTTATTGCGGCATTTTCACTCGAGTGTCTTTTGATACCGAATGAAATCGTTGACGGTGGGGTCATTGGTATATCGATGATGACGTCTTATAAGACGGGGTTGCCGTTGGGGTATGTTATTATTGCGTTAAATTTTCCATTCATTTTGATGGCATTGAAAAAATTGGGCAAGATGTTTGTCTTTTTGACGTTTTTTGCGACGGTAATGTTAGCGGTTGCGACGGAAGTTGTGCCGAATTGTTTGCATCATAAAGAGTTGCACAATCCGTTTTTGGCGTGTATTTTTGGTGGAATTGCACTTGGTATTGGCGTTGGAACGATTTTGAGAAACCATGGTTCAACCGATGGCACGGAAATGGTTGCGGTATCTTTTGCCAGAAAGACACCGTTTTCGGTTGGTGAAATAATTATGTTTTTTAATCTGTTCATTTTCGGTGCGGCGGGATTTGTTTATAAAAACCCCGAAAGTGCCTTGTACTCGATAGTTACATACTATATTACGTTTAAAGTAATTGATATGGTGCTTGAAGGTTTGAACGAATCGAAGTCGATTTTTATTATTTCTGATGAGTGGGAAAAAGTCGGCACGGATATTATGTCGATGATGGATACGAGTGTCACTTATATTGATGCCGAGGGTGGATATTCAGGACGGAAAAAGAGAATTGTCTACTGCGTAATTTCGAGACTTGAGATTGCAAAGATAAAATCGTTGACGAAGGAAATTGACCCGAAGGCGTTCATTGCGATTGAAAATGTCCACGAAGTCGAGGGCGTTCGGGTTAATAAAAAACATTTTTAGATTGTAAATCAAATTGCTAACGGTATTTGGATAAAAGTTTCTTTCTGCGGCAAATCAGGTTGCTTGAAAAGTTGAGTCGCCATGTATTCAATAACCTTGACATTGACTGCATTTCCAAATTGCTTGTATGCTTGTTTGTCATTTGAGTTAAATTTAAAGGAATCTGGAAAACTTTGCAATCTTGCGGCTTCTCTAGGTGTTAGCCTTCTTTTTTCTTTTCCGATTATCGGAATTTGCACCATTGCAACAAGTGCGGGAAAAACGCTCGGTCTTTTTACACGAATGCCAGAAGGGCGAAATTGAAGAAGGGCTTCCCATACAGAAGAACAACTTGTTCCGCATTGCCATTCAAATTTCTGTTCTGTGGGGGTGAAATCTTGCAGATTGTTCCATTTTGTCAGCCATTTGTCAATAAATTGTTTGTTGTTTTCGTATAGTTGGCGATTTTTTATGATAAAATTTTCCTTCCATTTCGGGAGTTTAAGTGATTTATAATCGTAATTTTTGTTAAATTCGAAAGCCCAAATAGGAAAACCGATGACTTTTTCTTTTATTCCCTTGATGAATTCGTCCCAACAGTTAAGAACCATTTCTTCGTGTTCAGAAATGTGATATTTTGGGTCAACATCGGAGTGTTCTATAATTGAAGAGTTGATAAAATCGAGATTATTTTTGTCAACTTGAGGAATTGTAATGTTTAGATTTTTGACGCCCATAGATTTATGAATTCCCAAAATGACCACACGTTCTCTGATTTGAGGAATTCCGAGTTGATGCGGACTTATAATTAGCGGCTCTTCTGTGATAACGTAGTCAAGTTCTTTAAGGGAATTTTTTATGACATTCCAAGTGTTTCCGTTGTCGTGGGCTGTCAAGTTTCTGACATTTTCTAAAATAAAATAAGGAGTTTTGTGAAATTTTAAAATTCTTAAAATTTCGAAGAACAATGTTCCTCTTGTTTCATCGGCAAAACCTTTCTGATGTCCTGCTTTGGAAAATGCTTGACAAGGAAAACCGGCACAGAGAACATCGTGTTTTGGAATATTTTCTTCCTTTATATCTCTAATGTTTATGTCTGGGTTCATACCGTAATTTTCTTTGTAAGTTTCGATTGCGAATTTATCAATTTCAGATGCAAACACACAAGTCCCACCGAGATTTTGCATCGCTTGATGAAATCCGCCAATACCCGAAAATAAGTCTATAAACTTGAAATTTTTTAGCATAAATACTCCAAAAGATAATTATACTTTACAATATCAAGATTTAAAAATCTATAGATTGTTATTAAAATTAAATTTTTTAATTTTTAATAATGTATTGTTTTTTAGGTCAAGCATCAGTTTTGGATTTCTCGCAGAACCGTCTGCATTTCGGAAGTTTGCTTGGAATTTTCCGCAGGATTGAGCGTTGTCTTTGTCAACAAAAACGAAAATTAGTTCTTCAGGGGTAAAATTAATTTTTCTTTTTCTAGAGGGAGCATTTCGTTTAATTCTTTCTTTTTCATAATTGCTTGTACCACCTTTAAAAGAATCGTGCCATTGTTTGAAGGTTTGGTTGTCATCATCATAATCACTTTTGCCTGATATGATGATAAATCCTATTGTTCCAAAGTCTTTGATTGCTTGAAATGATTCTTCGCAACCGTTTGTGGGAATTTTACCGTTGTCAGATTTGTTTTTATTTGTGCTGTGAGCCTTGAAATCCCACGGTATTGTTTTAAATCCATCAAATTCAACGTTTCCGTATTTTGTTCCTGGAATTTGCATAAAATTGTTTTGGCTTAGAATTTTTTCGCACATAAATTGAAAATAAAATCCAATCCATTCCATTTGTCTCCAGTTTTTGCAATTGTTTTCTTTCATGTATTCTATGCATTTTTTACCGTCCCAAAAATTGGGAAGATTGTTAGATAATTTTTGGAAAATTTCATTCATTTCTTTTTCGTATAAAAATTCTGTCATGCTCTTCTCCTTTTTTTGTTTAATTTTAACATATATATATGCCAAAATTTTACGGTTTCTTGATTTAAAGATACCTTTGTTGTTAAATTAAGGAAAAACTAAGTTAAGGTGAGAAAGAAAATTATGGCAATAACATCAATGAAATCAGACTTTTGCGGTAACTTAAGAGCAAGCGATATCGGAAGAAAAGTTACACTTTCGGGTTGGGTTGCAACCGTAAGAGATTTGGGCGGTATTATTTTCGTGGAATTGCGTGACAGAAGCGGTTTCTTCCAATTCGTTGCAGACCCTGAAAAAAATCCTGCCGTATATCAAACAATTAAAAGTTTGAAAGACGAATTTGTAGTTAAAGTTACGGGCGAAGTCTCAAAACGTCCTGATGAAACGTACAATCCGAGCCTTGCAACAGGTGAAGTTGAAATGTATCCTGAAGAAATCGAAATTCTTTCGAAGTCAGAAACATTGCCCTTCCCGCTTGATGATGAAAATGTTGGCGAAGATGTTCGTTTGAAGTACAGATATTTGGATTTGCGTCGTGAATCAATGCGTGACAAGTTGATTTTGCGACACAAAGTTGTTACGGCAATCAGAAATTACCTCAACAAAAAGGATTTCACTGAAGTTGAAACGCCGATTTTGATTAACACAACTCCAGAAGGTGCAAGAGATTACCTTGTTCCTTCAAGAGTTCACGAAGGCAAATGTTACGCACTTCCGCAATCACCTCAAATCTTCAAACAATTATTGATGGTCGGCGGAATGGAAAGATATTATCAAATCGCAAAATGTTTCCGTGATGAGGACTTGAGAGCAGACAGACAACCGGAATTTACTCAAGTCGATTTGGAAATGTCATTCGTTGAACAAGAAGATGTTATCAACCTCGTTGAAGGTTTGGTCAAGGACGCTTTCGGAGTTATTGACGTGAAACTTCCTGAAAAATTCCCGAGAATGACATGGCAAGAAGCAATGGACAAATACGGCAGCGATAAGCCAGATACTCGTTTCGGCTTAGAATTATTCGATTTGGGTGATATTCTTGCAGAATCAGATTTCGACGCTATGAAAGAAGTTTTGAACAACGGCGGTATTATCAAAGGTATCACAATTCCGAACGCTTCAACATACTCAAGAAAAGAAATCGACGATTTGAGACCGCTTGCACTTTCTTATGGTGCAAAAGGACTTGCAAACATCATCTTCAACGCTGATGGCACGGCAAAATCACCTGTTTTGAAATTCTTAAAAGAAGGTCAACTTGAACAAATTAAAGAACGTGCAAAAGCAAAAGACGGCGACGTTGTATTCTTCATCGCTGACAAACCGAAAGTAACTTACGATGCAATGGGCAGATTCAGATTGTATTTCGGTAAGAAATTGAATTTGATTAACCCAGATGACCACGCTGTACTTTGGGTTGTGGACTTCCCGATGTTTGAATATAGCGAAGAAGAAGGTCGTTATATGGCAATGCACCACCCATTCACAATGCCGAATCCGGAAGATTTGGATAAAATGGAAAACGATAAAGCACATTGCCGTTCAATCGCTTACGATATCGTTTACAATGGTACAGAACTTGGCGGCGGCAGCGTTAGAATTCACCGTGGCGACATTCAAGAAAGAGTGTTCAAGGCTTTGGGTTTGAGTGAAGAAGATATCCAAAAGAAATTCGGCTTCCTCGTTACGGCGTTCAAGTATGGAACTCCTCCGCACGCAGGTTTGGCAATCGGTTTGGACAGATTGATTGCACTTATGGCTAAGACGGATTCAATTCGTGACGTAATCGCATTCCCGAAAAACTCGGGTGCAAAATGCTTGATGACGGACGCTCCTGCAGAAGTTACCGAAGAACAACTCAGAGAATTGCACTTGAAATCAACTGCAAGACTTCACAAATAATCTCTATTAAAGGAAATGGCTAATTTAGACGAACAGTGGACGAAAGTCCGAAAAATATTGGAAGAAAAAATCCCAAGCGGCTCTTATAACGCTTGGGTTCTTCCGCTTGTGCCGTCTGAACTTTGCGACGGGAAAATAACCCTCTTGACCCCTCATGGATTTACCGCAATGACCTTGAAAACGTCTTATGGTGACGTTATTGCGAAGGCGTTGTCGGAGGTTTTCGGCGAAAATCTTAATTTCGAAATTTTGCAAGACGAAAAACTTCTTGAGGCGTATGAAAAAGAACAAAAGAAAAGCAAAAAATCTGACCGTACTCAGACTGAAAATCAGTTCAAGGAAAGCAAATACGACGGTTTGAAACAAATGCTTTCTGATTGTCACTTGAATACAAAGTATAAATTTGAAAATTTTATAGTAGGTGGTGCAAATAAGTTTGCCTACGGCGTTTCGAAGGGTATTGCAGAGGGAAAATCCTTGGGCAATCCGTTGTTTATTTATGGTGGTTCAGGATTGGGCAAAACTCACCTTTTGCACGCAATCGGCTATTATGCTATGACGAAACGTAATAAGAGGGTCAAATACGTTACGGCAGAAGAGTTTTTGAACGATTTGCTCGAGCATCTTTATCTCGGTGGCGAAAAGGAAACCTTCAAAAAAGGTGCTGAAAAAAGTAAAAAGATGATAAAATTTCGCCAAAAGTACCGAGACGTCGACTATTTGCTCATTGACGATATTCAGTTTATTGCGGGCAAGGAACGTACCGAAGAAGAAATGTTCAATACCTTCAATACCTTATATAGTGCTGGAAAACAGATTGTTATCACGAGTGATAAACCGCCTGCTGAGATTGACCATTTGTCAGATAGGTTGAAAACGAGATTTGAGGGTGGATTGCTTGTGGATATTGGCATTCCCGACTTGGAAACAAGAATGGCGATTGTTAAGCAGTTGGTCAATACCGATGGTGCAATCCATTTGAGTTTAGAGGTTATCGAATTTTTGGCACAAGTTTATAAAAATAACATTCGTGAACTCGAAAAAGGCTTTAATAACGTCAATGCGTACTGTTCGATTTTTGAGAAAGAACCCACGCTTGATGTCGTGAAAAAAGCGATAAATTATCACGACGATAAAAAACAAATTACTGTCGACGTGGTAATCGATGAGGTGGCGAAGTTTTACGGCTTGATGGTTGACGATATCAAGGGTCCGTCTCGATTGGGCAAAATTGCTTACGCAAGAAAAGTTGCGGTTTACATAACACGAGAGTTGCTCGGTTCGAGTTGGCAATCCATCGGCGATTCGTTAGGTGGTAGAAAACATACAACCATAATGGTTTCACACAAAAGTATCGAGGACGAAAAAAGAATCAGTTCAAAACTTTGTGACGAAATCAACACATTATTTAACATAATTAACCAATTATAAAGAATATGGTAAAATTTTCGTATGTCGTATTGTCGGCAGGGGGAATTATGCGATTTACCATAGAAGAATTGATAGAAGCAACAGGTGCAAACATAATCGTGGCAAGCGATGGTGAGGACGATTTCGAAATTTCGACCGATACGAGAACGATTGGTTCGGGCATGTTGTATTTGCCTTTGAAGGGCGAAAATTTTAACGGATTTGATTTTATACAAAACGCACTTGATGCAGGGGCTTCGGGGTGTTTTATTGAGGACTTGAAAGATGTTAATCCCGATGCGGATTTTATTTTGCAAGTTGAAGATACGAAGGCTGCATATTTGAAAATTGCAGAATTTTATCGGGATAAAGTTAACCCGAAAGTCATAATGATTACGGGCAGTAGCGGCAAAACGACCGTCAAGGAAATGATGTCCTCTGTTATGTCGGTGAAATTTAAAACTCATAAGACAAAACTCAATCATAACAACGAAATCGGGCTTTGTCAGACATTTTTGTCAATGCCTGACGATACTGAAGTTTTGATTGCCGAAGGCGGAATGAGAGGTCTCGGCGAAATCGAATTGCTCTCAAAACACACAAAGCCTGATAGAGCGGTCATTACGAACGTCGGAACGGCTCATATTGGACGACTCGGTTCGGTGGAAAATATTGCGAAGGCAAAGTGCGAAATTGTGAAATATTTGAAGAAGGACGGATTGTTTGTTGCCCCCGAAAATCCTTTGATTAGACAGTTTAACACCTTTGCCGGCAAATCTTGCTACGTTGATTTTTCAACGATTGAGATTAAAAAAGCCGATACGACAGGTTCTGAGTTTGTTTATGGCGGAAATGAATATTTCTTGCCTCAAGAGGGTGAACACAACGTTCAAAACGCTTGTCTTGTAATTGAAACGGCACTTTCTTTGGGAATGACACCTGAGGAAATTGCGAAAGGTTTGAAAAATTTTAAATCGATTGATAAACGTTGGGAATTGCAAAAAATCGGAAATATTAATATCATAAATGACTGTTATAATGCAAATCCTGATTCTGTAAAAGCAGCAATCAAAACGTTTTTGGGACTTTATGAAGGTAAAAAGATTTTGGTTTTGGGCGATATGGGCGAACTCGGTGAGGACGAGGTCAAGTATCACGTTGAAATCGGGGAATTTTTGAATAATTTCGATTTTGACGGGCTTTTGACTTGTGGCGAGTTGGCGAAAAATATTAACCCGAATAAGTCTGGTTGCGTGCATTTTCAGGATAAAAAATCCATTGCACAATATATTTATAGAAAATTTAAAGACGGTGCTTACGTTTTGTTGAAAGCATCGAGAAGCATGAAATTTGAAGAAATCATTGAGGAGATTAAAAAATGTCGTTAATTATCGTAGCGGCACTCGTGGCGGTCGTTTTGGCACTTCTTTCGGGGGTCGTTTATATAGATTTTTTGAAGAAAAAAATGTTCGGGCAGTCGATTAGAGAATGTGCACCCGAATCACACGCAAAGAAAAGCGGAACACCTACAACGGGCGGTGTTTTCATAGTTGGCTCGGCACTTGTTGGGTCGGTTATCGCACTTGTTATGGCACAAAAACTTTCGACACAAGCGTGCTTGTTGTTGATGACATTTGTTTTTTATATGTTTGCGGGCTTGATGGACGATATCATCAAAATTCGTGGACATCACAATGAGGGCTTAACTCCGAGAAGAAAGTTGTTTTTGCAGATTGCGATTGCACTTTTGCCAGCATTGTATATGACCGTAACTGGTGGAACTACGGTGTCTTTTGGGGCGTTGACGATTAACTTGGGCTGGTTGTATCCGTTGTTCGCAATTTTTCTTATGGTCGGCGTTTCGAATGCGGTCAATTTGACGGACGGATTGGACGGATTGGCTGCATCAAATATGGTAATTTCGTTGGTCGCTTGTGTAATAATTGCAATGATTTCGGGCAATACGGAAATTGCGATTATCTCAGCAGCGATTGCAGGTGCAACTCTTGGATTTTTGTATTTCAATAAATACCCGGCGAAGGTGTTTATGGGCGATACAGGCTCGTTGGCTCTTGGTGGCGTGCTTGGTGCGATTGCGGTTATGGGCAAATTCGAACTTTGGTTAATTCCGATTGGAATTATTTATATGGGCGAAACTTTGTCGGTAATGATTCAGGTTGCAAGTTTCAAATTGACAGGCAATAAAATTTTTAGAATGACCCCGATTCACCACCATTTCGAACTTGGCGGCTGGAAGGAAACGAAGGTCGTAGCAGTGTTTACGGCGGTAACGTTAATTTTTTCGGCTTGTGCGGTTGTTCTTTATCGTTTTTTGTATTGAGGTAAATTATGAAGAGAAAATGGTTTGGTAAAAAAGTTTTGATATGCGGACTTTCAAAAAGTGGCACGGCAGCGGCAGAATACCTTGCTTCAAGGGGTGCTGACTGCTACTTGACCGAATTTAAACTCGCAGAAGAAAAAGATAAGGAACTTATTGAAAACCTTGAAAAACAAGGCATAAAGGTCGAAACGGGCGGTCATAGCGACGAGTTCATTGACGGTGCTTATCTTGCGATTATGAGCCCTGGCATTTCGCCGAAAAAGGAAATTTATAAACGCCTCAAAGAGCGTAATATCCCGTATATGAGCGAGGTTGAACTTGCATTTGACGAAACAGAATCGACTTTCATCGCAATTACCGGTACAAACGGCAAAACGACTACGACATCTTTGGTTTCGCACCTTTTGTCAGGTGACTTTGATGCTCCGTATTGCGGAAATATCGGCGTTCCCCCGACAAGATTGCTTGATAAAAAACACGACTATCTTGTTTGCGAAATGAGTTCTTACCAGTGCGAACTTTCTCCGACAATTCAGCCGTTTATTGCGTGTTTCTTGAATTGGACGGAAAATCACATCGATTGGCACGATGGTTTGGACAATTATTTCAAGGCAAAAGCGAAATTGTTTGCACCCGAAAAAGCCCCGACTTTTGCGGTTTTTAACGGTGTTGACCCGAAAGTTTCAGAATTTGCCGCAAAATATCCGTACGAAAAATTTATTTTTGCGAAAGAATGTGACAAAAATTGTTGCTATGTCAAAGACGGCAAGGTAATGTTCAAACGCAGAAAAGATGCTGAGGAAATTATCTCTGTTAACGAAATTCCGCTTGTTGGCGAACACAATGTCCAAAACGTAATGGTGGCGGTGATTGTGGCTAAGTTATGCGGAGTTTCAACAGAAACTATCCGTGAAAGAATTAAAACGTTCAAGGCTGTCGAACATAGAATTGAGTATGTTGGAACGGACGGAAAGCATAAATTTTATAACGACTCAAAATCGACAACCACAGAGGCGACAATAGTTGCCTTGAGAGCGTTTCCGAACAAAGACGTAACACTTATTATGGGCGGACGAGACAAATTGACGGACTTGAATGGACTTTGCGAAAAGACGAAAGAGTGCGTTAAGAACGTTATTTTGATTGGTGAAGCGACACAAAGATTTAAAGAAGCCCTTGAGGCACACGGTTATACGAATATTTACGAAGCAAAAACTTTCGAAGAATCGATTGATAAAGCGATTGAATACGAGAACGAAATAATCCTGTTCTCGCCTGCTTGCGCAAGTTTCGACATGTTTGACAATTTTGAACACAGAGGAGAAGAATTTAAGAAATATGTCGGCACAAAGATATAGAGTACAAGGAAATATAGCACCGACGGGGTATATCCTGTCCCCGCCAGATAAAGGTTTGATGATTATAACGGGCTTTTTGGCGTTGTTTGGCATCATGATGATTTTGTCAGCTGGGGCATCAAAGTGCGTTGCTCTCGGCACAAACCCAGGAAGTTTCGCCATAAAGCAACTTATTTGTTTTTTTATTGGATTTTGGGCAATGTGTAAGTTGTCGAGATACAATTACAAAAAACTTGAAGGCTTTGCCGTAAAATTTGCTTGGATAGTTGTCGTATTACTTTTGTTGATTGACTTTACGCCATTAGGGGTAACTGTCAACGGGGCAAAACGTTGGCTTGCGTTAGGACCTTTGCAGTTCCAACCTTCCGAAATCGCAAAACTTGCGGTGTCGATGTTGCTTGCTTGTGCTTTTAAAAACGATGCGAATATTTTTGATACGGACAAGTGGCAAAAATATTTTGCACCGATTGGCGTAATTGCTTTTCTGACAATCATTCAGCCGAACTTAAGTATGGTAATTATTTTCAGTATAATTTGCCTGACGTGCTATCTGGTTTCGGGCGGTCCTGCACAGTTGATTGGAATGATGATACTTGGGGGCGGTTTCGTACTTTCCTTGATTATCAAACCTTATCAGTTAAGCCGTATCAAGGTTTGGCTCAATCCGGAAGCAGACCCTTACGGTGCAGGTTACAACATTATCCAGTCCTTGCTGGCGTTCGTTTCGGGCGGATTTTTCGGGGTAGGTTTTGGCGGTTCAAGACAAAAATTGGAATGGCTTCCAGAAGCCCACACTGACTTCATTTACGCCGTAATCGGTGAGGAATGGGGCTGGCTCGGTTGCATTGCGATAATTTGGTTGTTCTTGTGGTTAATTTACCGTGGTATAAGGATTGCGGCGAATTGTAAGGATATGTTTGGCAAAATTTTGGCGACAGGAATCACGGTTTCTATCGGCAGCCAAGCGTTTATTAATATGTCAGTTGCAAGTTCCTTTGTCCCAGCAACAGGCGTTCCGATGCCGTTTATCAGTTACGGTGGTACTTCTTTAATCATCACGATGTGCATGATTGGGGTGCTTTTAAATATTTCAAAAATAAGAATTTCGAGGTCAAACGATGTCTAAAAAAAATGTATATTTCATCTCAGGCGGAGGTACTGGCGGTCACATTTACCCCGCAATGTCCGTTGTGCAGGAACTTTTGAAACGTGAAGATACTGCAAAAATTTATTATATCGGTAATCCTAAAAACATGGAATACGATATCGTAAAAAAGATTACAGGCGTTGAGTTTTTGCCTATTTCTGTAATGGGTATGCCGAGAAAATTGAGCTTCGGACTTGTGAAATTCTTCTTTATGCTTGCGATTGCTGTGATTAAGGCGATTTCGTATGTTAAAAAATACAATCCTGATGCCGTTTTTACAACTGGTGGATACGTTTCTGCTCCGATTGCACTAGTTGCACCGTTTATGGGCGTGCCATTGATGATTCACGATTGCGATGCAATCCCCGGATTGGTCTCAAAATTGGTCGCACCTCGTGCCAAGGTCGTTTCGGTCGCATTTGAAAGTTCGAAGACATTTTTGAAAAATAAAAATGTTATTTGTACGGGAAACCCTGTCAGAAGTGAATTTTTGACTGTTACGAAGGAACAGGCTCGAGAAAGATTGGGCTTGCGAAATAAAATGACAATTTTTTTGACAGGCGGTTCGCAAGGGGCGAAAACCCTTAATGAAACTGCAATTAAGG
>OMSS01000150.1 GCA_900313795.1 uncultured bacterium
TTCAACAAAATTTGTCAAAAATTCAAAAGCGGTTGTTTAAATGGCAACCGCTTTTTTGATACTAAAAATTCTAAAAATTAATCCTGTTGCAAAACAACCACGACGTCTTTCTCCTTCAAGGTCGTTTTTCCCCTCGGAATGAGCGTTTTCCCATTTCTCGTTATCATTACAATCAAACTACGTTCGGGCAAATTCAACTCGCAAATCTGCTTTTCTATCCAAGAGTGATTTTTCGTCAAAGTATGTTCTTCTAAAACACCCTTCGAAGAGTTATAAACAGGTGCATTCAACACAAGATAATCACCCTCTTGAAGTTCCGTATTTCCTCTCGGAATGATTTCCTCACCATTTCTCTTTACAAAAACAGCCAGAGTGTCCTGAGGAAGTGCAATTTCACGCAATTTTTTATTCTTCCAAATATGACCTTCTCCAATATAAATTTGAATTAAAGAAACCGCAGATTCCTCCTGATAATCGGTGAAAGTCTTTCTTACATCTGCATTTTCATCAATCATATCAGTAACTTTCGCCGCAAAAGGCAACAACGACCCTTGCAACGCAACCGATAACAACGAAATCAAAAATACAATGTGAAATAAATCATATTTTTCGGGCGTATCCACCGTCGCAACAACCATTACCGCAAATACAATCGATGCTGCTCCCCTCAAGCCTGCCCACGACACGAGCAAACATTGATTTATACTCGCCTTAAAAGGCATTAACAAAGAAAATACCGCAACTGGTCTTGCCACAAAAGTTAAAAACAATGCTATCAAACTTGCTGGCACAAAAATCTCAGGCATCTTATGCGGAAATGCCGTCAAACCAAGCAAGAAGAAGATTAAAATTTGTGCCATGAAAGTAATTCCATCAAAGAAATTAACAAGAATTTTTGTGTTCTTAATCCTTGAATTACCCAAAATAATTCCCGCAATATAAACGCTCAAAAGTCCGTTTCCACCTAAAATATCAGGTAGTGCAAACGCCAAAATCGCAAGTGCCGCAATGAAAATCGAACGACTGCTATCCGTATTAACCAACTTAGTTTTGTTCAAAATTCGAACCCCAACCAAAGGCACAACAACCCCAGCCAAAATCCCCAAAACAACCTGCTTAACAAACATTACCGGAAAAGTTGCGAAAGATTGTCCCGAATAAATCGCAATCCCAATTATCGTCAACATATACGAAAATGGGTCGTTGCTGCCACTTTCAAGTTCCAACAACGGTGCAGTGTGATTTTTGAGGTTCAAACTCTTCGAACGCAAAATCGCAAACACAGATGCCGCATCGGTCGAACTAATTACAGCCCCAATTAAAAAACTTTCCGCAAAATTCATTTTTAAAACGTGATAACAAAATCCGCAAGTCAAAAGTGCCGTAAACACAACGCCCAACGTCGATAACACAGTCGCTTGCCTCACGACAGGTTTCGCTGTCAACCATTTCGTGCAGAATCCACCGTAAAAAATAATCACAATCAACGCAATAGTGCTGATTTGCTGCAAAATTTCATAATTATCAAAAGGTATCTTGAAAAGTCCGTCCGAACCAAATAACATTCCAAGCCCCATAAACAAAAGCAATGCAGGCATTCCTGATTTTCCAGAAAACGCATTAGCAAAAACACAAGAAAACATTATAAGTGCAAAAACTATTAAAAATTCGGACATTTGACCTCCTTTATTCAAGGATAACAAAAGTTATAAATCGAGGCAATATTTCGTTACAAAAACAAAATCGATATTCAAAATTCATGCCCGATTTGAAAAGAATACCACTGTTATCTAAATCGTGATTTTTGTGACAATTTTGAACGTTTTCGGGCAAGTTATCACGATTAACCTTGAAAAAGCAATGACGACGGGTGTTTTTTTGACAAAAAATTTACATAAATTTGCTTGATTTTAAATTTTGAATAAGAGATAATCTTATATATCCGAGTAGTTATAAAAATAAATTAATATTATATATAGATAACTACAGGCGAAAAATCACAGTATGAAGGAGACTGATATGGCCACTCACAAAACTATTGACTTCTCGGCTATCGATAAGGTTCTCGAAACATATGAATTTAAGAAATCAAACCTCATCGCAATTTTGCAGAGAATTCAAGAAATCTATCGTTATCTTCCGCTCGATGCTTTAACATACGTCGGCACGAAGATTGAGGGATTGTCACCTGCAACCGTATATGGCGTTGCAACATTTTATGCACAATTCAGCCTTGACCCTAAGGGCAAATATGAAATCAAATTATGCGACGGAACAGCATGCCACGTTAGAGGCTCAATGCCTGTTCTCGACGCCGTTAGAGGAAAATTGGGACTTACTCCCGAAAAATCAACCACAGACGACGGAATGTTCTCACTCGAAACCGTTAGTTGCTTAGGCGCATGCGGTTTGGCACCGGTTATCGTCATCAACGGCAAAGTTTATCCAAAAATGACAGCCGATGCGGTTAAAGTTGCCCTCGACGAAGTAATTAAGCAGGACAAGGAGGCATAAGATGACGAAAACTTTAGATATCGATATTCAACAAGAACAAAAAAAAGCACAAGAAGTCATCAAATCGCAAGGCTTGAGAGTTCTTGTTTGTTCAGGTACTGGCTGCATTGCGAATGGTTCAATGGAAGTTATAGAAAAATTCAGAGAATTGGGGGCAAATGTTTCAACACTCACCGCTCACGACAAAATGACTATCGTTCCGACAGGTTGCCACGGATTCTGCGAACAAGGCGTTTTGGTTTTGATTCCTGATTTAGATGTAACTTATGTAAAAGTACACGTTGAAGATGTTGAAGAAATTTTCAACTCTCACATCAAAGACGGCAAACCGGTCGAAAGACTTTTGTACGTTGACCCGAAAACAAATCAACACGTTTTTAAGAGCGAAGATATTAATTTCTACGCAAAACAAACTCGTACCGCCCTCGTAAACTGCGGACACATCAACGCAGAATGTATCGACGAAGCAATCGCCGTAAGAGGATACGAAGCATTATCAAATATTTTAAAAGAAAACAACCCCGATGCTGTTATTCAAGAAATTCTTGATTCAGGTTTAAAAGGCAGAGGCGGAGCTGGTTTCCCAACAGGCTTGAAATGGAAGTTCACGGCTGCAAACAAGGGCGGAAAATCATACGTTGTATGTAACGGTGACGAAGGCGACCCGGGGGCTTTCATGGACAGATCTGTAATGGAAGGAGACCCGCATAAGTTATTAGAAGGTATGGCTATCGCAGCATTTGCAATCGGTGCAGATGAAGGTTACATTTACGTTCGTGCAGAATACCCGCTTGCAATTCAACGTTTGAGAAAAGCAATCGCTGATGCGGAAGAACGTCACTATCTCGGCAAAAACATTATGAACACTGATTTTT
>OMSS01000023.1 GCA_900313795.1 uncultured bacterium
TTATTATGAAGAAAAAATTATTATTAACAGCATTATCAATGGGTATTTTAGCAGGTTCAACATACGCCGAAACCTGCACCAAGAATGACTTAAGAACATTGTACCTTAACAACCAAGCAATTATTTACGAAATTAACATGCGTACATTCAACGCAAACGACAAAAACGGAAACGGCATTGTCGAAGTAGAAAAAGGCGAAACAGTTGGAAATTTTCTCAACGCAATTAAAAGACTTGATGAGTTGAAAAACTACGGTATCAACGCAATTCACGTCATGCCAATCAACCCGACAGGCAAAAAATCTGCAATCGGTACAGTCGGCTCTGTCTATTCAATGACGGAAATTGCAGGCATTGACCCGAATCTTGTCGATAAAAAATCAAAATTATCCGACAAGAAACAGCTGAAAAAATTCGTTTCAGAATGTCATAAGCGTGGAATCCGTGTCATCGTTGACATTCCGGCTTGCGGCTCGTTGGATATGTCCGAAAAATATCCTGATATGTTTGTTAAAGATAAAGACGGAAAAGCAATGATACCCGTCGATTGGACAGATGTCAGACTTTTCAAAACGGTAAATGAGGACGGCACGTTAAATCAAGCCTTGCTTGATGAACATAAAAAATATGTTGATATGCTGTTAAACGCTGGCGTTGACGGCATTAGAGCAGATGTTGCCCCGATTAAACCTTACGAATTTTGGAAAGAACTAATTTCTTACACAAGGGCAAAAGACCCTGAATTTATGTTCGTAGCAGAAACAGCAGAGGCATGGGCACCGCCAGAAGTTCCCTCTCCGACTGCAAATTACGTCAAACTTTTAGAAGCAGGTTTTGACGGCTACTATGGCAATTTGCTAGATTTTGTAAACTTCAAAAATGTTGACGATTTCAAATTCGTTTTCAAACACATAAACGAACTTGCACAAAAAGGCGAAACGAAGGCTATTTTGGGTTGTTTTGACACTCATGATTTAGAAAGTGCATACACAATTTCACCGGCTTACGCCGAAAGCATTATGTATATGAATGCAACTTTGCCCGTAAACCCATATTATCTTGACGGTTTCCAAAGTGGGGACAAATATCAGTACCCATACAATGGCAAAAAGGCTGAAGTTACTTATACTGACAGCAATATCTATTATTCACACAAAAACAAAATCGACATTTTCAATTTCTCTCGCAAACCAGGTGGCGACTTGCCGATTATGCAAAAGAAATTGAAACAGACAATAGAATTTCGTAAACAATTAGGCGACCTTGCAACAAAAGGTGATTTTGAGTTTCTTGACGTAAAACAACTCAATCAAAGTAGCGAAAAAATTTACGCTTACGAAAGAACTTTGGACAAAAAAGGTGTTCTTGTTATCGTAAATGGTAATCACCACAAGGCGATGGCGGTTGTGAATGTTGGCAAAAAAGTCAAACCGCAAGAAATTATAACAAAAAAATCACACCCTGATTTTAGCCGTGAAGGTCACGTTATAATTGAACTTCGCCCTGACGAAGCGTTTGTTATGACATATACTTTTGATAAAAAGTGTAACAAATAGCCAAGAGAAAAAAATTGCGATATAATTAACTCAATCGATTGAAAAAAGGAAAAACAGATGGCAAAACAAAACGATACAATCCCGATAGAAGTATGTATTTTAACGGTTGACCACGATATCAAAGGTACAGTTTACGTTTCGAAATACACGGACACAAACAGAGAATTGACGGATTTGCTCAATGACAAAGATAAAAGATTTTTGGCTGTAACAAACGCTGAAATCCTTTCGAGAACGACATCTGCACCTCCGAGAAAATATAATTTCCTCGAAATTCACGTTGATTACATCTTGATGGTTCACCCCTCAAGCCAAGTTGTTTTCAAAGAATCGGGCAAAACTCAAGAAGATATTGCAAGATTTAGAGAATTGCGTAATAAACTCAATCAAACAAAACCGTTTTAGTTATGAGTGAAGTAAAGAAAATTTTATTGGTTAATTTCGGCGGAATCGGCGATGAGATTTTGTTTTTGCCCGTTATAAAAAGTGTAAAAGCAAAATATCCAAACGCTGAAATTACACTTTGTCTTGAGCCGAGAAGTAAGAGTATCGTTGATTTATGCCCTGATATCAATCACGTCATTCTAGCTGATATTAAATCAAAAAACAAGTACCTCGAACTTTTGAAATTTTATTTTAAAGCGTTATGTGGGGGGTTCGATTTGGTCGTGTCTTCAGGCTCAAACAAGATGATTCCCGTGTTGCTTTTCTTTATGGGAATAAAGACTCGCATAGGATACGATTGCGGTGGTTTCACAACGAAATTGCTTACAAAAGCAATAAAATTGAACAACCAACAATTTGCCGGAAAAATGTATCACTCACTTGTTGCTGAACTTACGGGTGATGAGTACCAAAATCCCTCCGTCAAAATCGACTATTCAGATACTTGCAAGAATATGATTTTAATTCACCCAGGAGTGAGCAAAATGAGTATCCGCAAAAATATCATCAAAAGTTATGGCAATGAAAAATGGGCAGAACTTGTTGAACTTTTGCTCAACCGTGGAGAAAAAGTCGCATTGGCAGGCGGACCTGATGACGATGAATGTATTCAGGAAATTTTGAAAAAAGTTGACGGTCGTGAAAATTTCTACAATTTTTATGGCAAGACAAAGAATTTAAAAGAATTGGGTACATTGATGACGGGTGCAAAAAAAGTCATCTGTTGCGATTCAGCTCCGATGCACCTTGCGTTGGCACTGAATGTTCCGACGATTGCACTTTTTGGACCAACTGATGAAAAAAAATTAGTCCCAGAACGAGACAATGTCAAGGTTATCACCGCAAATTGCGATTGCCGTCCTTGCCTTTGGGACAAAAGAATGACAAGTTGCGATGAAAAATATTGTCTTAAAATCACAAACGAACAAATTCTTGAAAACTTGTAATTTAAAAATTTTTTCACAAATAAAAAGCCGAAGCATTTGCATCGGCTTTTTTGGAATTAATTTTAAAGCAATTATTCTGCTTCTTTTTCTTCTTCTTCAGAGATGATTTCTTCTTTGATGATTTCTGAAGCAACAACGTTAACGTTCATTTCAGCCTTAACTTTTGAAGTCAATTTGATTGTCATAACAAAAGTTCCCAAAGCGTTAAGAGGAGCGTTCAAAGTGATTTCTTTTCTATCAACTACAACGCCAGTTTTTGCGAGGATTTCTTCAGACAATCTCTTAGTGGTGATTGTACCGAACAATTTTCCGCTTTCACCTGCTTTTGCAGCGATTTCAATAGTTCCAAAAGAAGTAAGTTTTTCAGAAACTGCAAGTGCTTCTTGGTGCAATTTTTCTTGCTTAGCCTTGATTCTTGCAAGGTTCTTTTCTCTGTTTGCAATAGCACCTGCTGTTGCTTTTGTTGCTAAGTTTTGGGGAAGCAAAAAGTTTCTTGCATAACCGTCTTTAACTTTAACGATATCGCCTGCTTCGCCGATATTTTGAACGTCTTTTGTTAAAATAATTTCCATTATAATTCTCCTTTGTGATGTTTAGAAGTAAGAATATCGTATAAAAAACATAACAAAATGTCTATCGGAAATTTTCGAAAAGTTAACAAAAGTATGGAAACTCTTACGGTACGGGGTCGTAGCCACCTTTATTCAAGGGGTGACATCGGCAAATCCTCTTTAAACCAAGCCAGCCACCCTTAAAAAATCCGTATTTCACAATCGCTTGTCGTGTGTATTCCGAGCATGTCGGGTAGAATCTGCACGTTCTTGGGGTATATTTTGAAAAAAATTGATAAATTTTTATCAAAAAAAGTGCAAAATTTTTCAACATAAAATCATCCTAAATCGACGTCGGAGTATAATACAACGTGAAAACTTCCTCAGCATCGATTTTTGCATGTCCACCTCGAACAGGGAACAACAACGGAAACAACGGACGTACCCAAATCGCCCTGTTTGCACCTTGTTTATCGATTTCACCCTCAAGTTTCACCGTCGACATATATTCAATTTTAAAATCACCGACAATCAAATTGGCTGGAACGCCCTTCATTTCGTTCATAGAAACAGTTTCAACCGTACCAAAAACTCTGCTTCCTGCAGCAAGTACACGATTGTGACGTAAAACAGTATCCTCAGTCGTCAAAAATATTATCTTTTGTCCCTCAAAAAGATTTTTCTTCGTCGAAACATCAGCAATCGCCTTGACTTTCAAGGGAATTCTATTCAATTCTTCAAAATTTCCCGTTTTAATCCTATCCGAGGTCAAAGGTTTATACAAACGGTGAAAATCGTCTGCCTGAACAGCATTGAGAGACATACAAAAAATTGCCGACAAAAGAATAATTTTTTTCAACATAGTTTATTTATACTCCAATTTTTCCGCCGAATCAGGCACACTGAGCAAACGATTCTGTAAAATTTCACGATTTTTTCTCGATGTGAGCAAGAAATTTTGATAATAAATATTCATCGAAAACTTAGGATTATTAAGTTTTTCGGGGTATTTTCGAACAATATATTCATAAATATTTGCAAGTCTCACGGACGTTTTTTGATGAAGTCTATCATTTTTCATATCACCAAAAGATTTATTGATAATAATAATTGCCGCAAGCGGTGAATAATCAGCCTTTACGAGGAAATCAACCGCTCTTTTATCCGCAAGTTCTTCATATTTTTTAGGGGACATTTTAGCGAGAATTTGTGCATTTCTACCCTCACCGTTTTTCAAACAATAAGCAGTCTGAAACGCAACAATTGCAGCGAGTTCGTCCTCTGTTTCAACGTTCATGATAATTCCTTTCGGAACATATACGACCATATCATCGGTACAAAATCCGTGCAAAGCCCCACTATCAGAGTATCTAAAGACAACGTGCTTCTCGATTTCGTTTTTATTCAAAATCTTAAAACCAACTTTATTAATGTATTCTTGAAATTCACCTTCCGCCATTGGTGTAACTATTGCCGCAAAAGCGTTTTGCGAACACATCATCGCCAATAAAACGACTAAACTTGCAAAAATTTTTTTCATAAATCACTCTTTCATTCTGATATTATAAAATTCTTTTTGTTGTTTATCAAGAAAACACTTGACTTTGCGAATTAAACGTTACATTTACCCGATAAATCGCCTCAAATCGTCTCCAGTAAAGATTTCAACGTTATCTTTTCCATGAATGTATATCAAACACGAAATGACGGACTTAAAGGTTGAAAATACAGGGTACGAGAGTTTTTGTCGCAAATCATCGATATTATCCGACAAAAATTCCGTGAGCATCGTTTTATTTTTAAAAACAAGCGAACTGAAATAATCCAAGCCCTCTTTTGTTGTAATATTTTCAAAATACAACACATCAGGTTCTTGAAACTCGACATATCTCATAGCCTTATCAATATTAAAGCCAATATTTTCATTAAGTTCAGATTGCTGAACCCCTTTCAATCTATATTTCACGATAGATTCAATCGTCATATATGTTTTATTAGGATTTTTAAGTTCCTGCAAAATCGAATAAATCATGTGAGTTTTTCCGCTAAGAGAAGCACCGCAAACTGGTATAACCCCTGGGGTATCGAGTTCTTTTCGTAACTGTTCAATTTGATTTTGCGAAAGTCCATACTCAGACAATTTCTTCGGCGGTTTATACAATCTCATCAAAATTCTTTCGTGTTCCAAAACAGGGAAAGCCGCAACGCTGGCGGTCAACTTGATGTCATCGTCTATCGGAAATTCCAACTTACCCGCTTGAGAAATTTGTGAAACATTCGGGTCTAAATCAGACATAACCTTCAACTTCGAGACAAACGCAGCCTCAATCATTCCGGGGATTTCGCCTGTTGTAACGACATCTGATGCAGTTCTAAATTTTACGGACAAGCCATTTTCGCCATGTTCAAAAACGACCTCGTGAATATCATTCAACATCGCCTGTTTCAAGATAGAACGAATGAGCAATCTCGTATGTTCATCTGTCGTAAGCATGCCCGCCTTGTGAAGTTCTTCCGTCCAATCGTAAGCATCTTCGCCGTCCATAACGGAGATTTTTCCAACGGAATCGTCCTTATAATATTTGTCAATCGCCTGCAAAATCGAGGATTCCGAGACGATAACGGGTTCGATTTCGAGACCGATTTTTTCAAAAACTTTATCAATTGCAAAAACATCAAACGGGTCGCTCATTGCAACGCTCAAACTGTCCTCAATCTTGAACAGAGGAATCATTTTATACTTTCTTGCCTCAGCAGCCGTAATATATTTCAGGCATTTTTCGTCGATACTGTACGAACTGAGGGTAGTTGTCGGAATGTGCATTTTTGATGCAAGAAAATCAAGCAAGACTTCTTCCGTGATTAAGCCCTTATTAATCAAGACCTGACCGATGTTTTGCTTTTGTGCAGCGGCTATTTCCTCAGACTTTTCCAAGTCCTCGTATGTAATAAGTTGATCTCTTACCAAGTCATATTTTAACTTCGCAAGTGTTTTATTGCTGACTGAATTCTTTTCCATACTAACCTAAGTAAGCCTTAACCCTTTCCATGACAAAATTGATATCGAACGGTTTCGTAATATACTCGTTCGCCCCTGTTTCTTCGCCCAATTCTTTATCAGATTCTTGAGAACGGGCTGTAAGCATCAAAATCGGAATGTCCTTGTATCTTGAGTCAAACTTCAACATTCTGCTGACTTTATATCCGTTTACATAAGGCATCATTACATCAAGAATTATAAGGTCAGGCACAATCTCCTTCGCCTTGTTCAATCCTTGCTCTCCATCATAGGCACAATGACATTCGTAGCCTTCCATTTCTATCATAAATTTTAATGTTTCAACGATATCTGCTTCGTCATCAACAACCAAGACTTTTTTCGCCATTATAGTACCTCTTTCAATAATTTCTTCGATTTTTTAATTAATTCTTCAGAATCGCCGGCATCTTCAGGATAATTTGCCTGCGACCAGTAAATCTTCTTTCCACCCTGCAAAACATTGTCCTTTTGGGCATATTCCATCATTCTTTGAACAATAAAATGAACCACCTGTTTGTTCATATTTACGTCATAAAATGAATAATAGAAACGTTCCTTCGTTTCCGTGTAAAAACATCTCGATTCAATAGTTTTCTTCAAAATGTTTTCACTTTCAAGTTTTTTGATAAACTCAATCAAATAAGGCTCTTCAGAAATTTTATTCTCACAGAAGGTCAAAAGACTAAAAGTTTTTTTGTCCTTATTTGCATCTGAAATATCGTGCTTCAACTGCATTTCGTAACGTTCGTCCTCTGCAAGCACAGGAATTGCAAAATAAAAATTCGAACCCTTACCCACAACCGACTCAAGCCACAAAAATCCATTATGAACTTCTGCAAATTTCTTTGCGATAAAAAGTCCCAAACCAGTACCGCCAACGCTTCTTGAGAGAGTTCCATTTACCTGTTCAAACTTTTCAAAAACTTTTGGAATATCTTCCTCTGCAATTCCAGGGCCATTATCCGCAACCGTAACCAACACATACTCTTCCGACAACAAAACATCTTTATTCGTTGTAAAATTCATACCCTTCATCGAAACAGAATCGATTAAGTTTGACGAAACAACGATTTTTCCATTATTTGGAGTGTATTTAACCGCATTGGCAACAAGGTTCGTAACGACCTGCTCAACACGTTTTCTGTCGATATACAACGAGGGCAAATTTTCTGTCGGATTAAACGACAACTGAATTTGCTTTTCATCTGCAAGGTTCGTCAACGTTTGAATTACGCCATCTACAATCGGATTGATTTTTTCAATTTCAAATTTATAATCCAAACGACCAGATTCCGCCTTGACAGAATCAAGCCAATCTTGAACAATAGACATTACACGAATACAATTTCTTTCAACCATTTTGATAAAATACTTTGCTTTTTCTGGCAAAACAGCCGCAAATGCATCACTTAACAATATTTTGACGGCATTTTGGATAGATGTCAAAGGAGTTCTCAACTCGTGCGAAACGATTGAGAAAAATTCAGATTTTTTCTTTTCTGTTTCCTCTAACTTTTTATTTTGCTCCATCAATTCTTCGTACAAAATCGCATTTTGCAAAGGGAAAGTCGCCTGTTGCACAAGGGTTTGCAAGCATATTATGTCATCGTTATTAAAATCTTTTTCTCTAAATACATTAATAATTCCGAAAAATTTATTATTAATATTTATTTCCTGAAGCGAAGTATCAAAATTCAACACATTCAAATCGTACTCGATAGCCTTATGTTTAATGTTTTTAATGACTTTTACATCATCACTCGACAATTCGATTTTGAAGGCTTTTTGATAATTCAAGATTGCCTGAATTTTAATCGCTTCCTCAAGTCTCGAACTGATTGCGTGAATTGAATTAATGACGAGCGTAATATCCTCAGGAGAGTTGAAAGTTAAGGAATAGCAAAGGTTATAACTCAAACTTTTGTCTATCCCATCTGTCATAATCGAAATAAAATCTGTCTTATTCAAAGCACCTGATAGTTCCGTCACAGTTTGGTTCAAGACGTTCAATCGATATAAGTTTATCGAAAGGTCGGCATTGCTTTCAGCAAGGTCACCCAACGATTTTTTTAAGTTAAGGGCTGAATTTACAGTTGCAAACAAGATTTCCTTGTTTACCGGCTCAGTGACGAAGAAATGAGCGTATTTCAAAAACAAATTTTTGTTTTCAACATCTTTATCCACGATGAAAATTATTGAAATATTTTCATTCTGTGCAGAAAATTTGACCGCACGACAGAAATTCACACAATCCTTGAGGTTGACCGTATCTATAATCACCAAATCTGTGGAGTTATTTTCGATAAAATTCAAAAAATCATTTTCGTCCTCAATCGAAGTCACATCGAAGTTTTTCAGATTTTCCCCAATTAAAGTCGCTCGATTTTTATTTTTAGTGAATAAAAGTATTTTTGACATAATTATCCCTTACGATAATATTTTAACAGTTTTTTTGAAAAATTACCCGTAAGATATAAAACTTAACCTTTTGTGATTTCAAAGCCTTGAAGGAGGATTAAGAAGAAGTGCGGGCATGGATTGGATTTGACATCGAGATATGGTCGCAATACAATAATGACGAAATATAAGAGAAAATCATATTAACTCAAAAAGGAGAATAAATATGGCAAAAATTTATTACGCAAGTGATTGCAATTTAAGTTTATTAGAAGGTAAAACCGTTGCTATTATTGGTTACGGTAGCCAAGGTCACGCACACGCTCTTAACCTTCACGAAAGTGGCGTTAACGTTATCGTAGGTCTTTACGAAGGTTCAAAATCGAGAGAAAGAGCAGAAAAAGCAGGCTTGAAAGTTATGAACGTTGCAGATGCAACTAAAGCGGCTGATTTGATTATGATGTTGATTCCTGATGAAAAACAAGCAGATGTTTACAAATCAGAAATCGCTCCGAACTTGTCAGCAGGCAAAACGCTTGCATTTGCACACGGTTTCAACATTCACTTCAACCAAATCGTACCTCCAGCAGATGTTGATGTAATTATGATTGCACCAAAAGGTCCTGGACACACTGTACGTTCAGAATACGTTGCAGGCAAAGGCGTTCCTTGCTTAATCGCAGTTCACCAAAACGCTTCAGGTAAAGCACACGAAATCGGTCTTGCTTACGCAGCAGGTATCGGTGGTGCAAGAGCAGGCGTTCTCGAAACAACATTCAGACAAGAAACTGAAACAGACTTGTTCGGTGAACAAGCAGTTCTTTGCGGCGGCGTTACTGCCTTAATGCAAGCAGGTTTCGAAACATTGGTTGAAGCAGGTTACGCACCTGAAAACGCATATTTCGAATGTATTCACGAAATGAAACTTATCGTTGACTTGATTTATCAAGGCGGATTTGCAAAAATGCGTTACTCAATTTCAGACACAGCAGAATACGGCGATTATGAAATCGGCAAACGTATCATCACAGAAGAAACTAAGAAAGAAATGAAGAAAGTTCTTTCAGAAATTCAAGATGGTACATTCGCTTCAAGATGGATTACAGAAAACAAAGCAGGCGGCAGAGCACACTTCTTGGCAACAAGAAAATTGAAGGCTGAACACCAATTAGAAGCAGTCGGAAAAGAACTCCGCAAAATGTATTCTTGGAACGAAGAAAAATAGTCTGAAAAGACATTATTTATGAAGGGGACGACAGTTGCCGTCCCTTTCCATTACAAGAAAGAAAAAATTATGTTCAAAAGAACAGCATTAATATTCAGTTTGGTTATATTACTGACAGGTTGTATGCCTTCGCCCATTTCAAGAAATAACATTCATTCCGTGAACAGGGCAATGATTTCACGTTCTTTGACCAACACAGGAAACACCGACAGACTTAACAATATTTTTGAAAAAGCAAGAGACGGTAAAAAAATCACGATTGCATTTTTAAGTTCCTCAGCGTTCATTGAGGACGAAGGAAATACCTCGACGGTCACAGAAACTGTCGAAAAATTAAAAGAACTTTTAGGCAAAAAATCCAACATCGAGGTTGTGAAACTTTGTGTTGCAGGTTCGACCTCGAGATTTGGCAACATTATGCTTGAGAAGAAAATTCTCCCGAAAAATCCTGATTTGGTAGTTCTTGACTATGCTGTTTTTGACAAACATGAACAAGAAGAACGTGAAGCATTCGAAAGTATTATCAGAACTTGCATTGAACAAGAAAATGAGCCGCAAGTGATAATTTTCTTAAACTCAAAATCCGATAGCAACGCTAAACAAGATTTTATGGAACAAATCGCAAGATATTACAACTTGCCGATTATCAACGCAGCGAACGCATTATTTCCCGAAATTTCTTCTGGCAGAATGAAGAAGGAAGAAATTTTCATCGACCCGTTAAATTACACTGAACAGGGCAGAAAGGCAATCGCATCGTACTTTACGAACTATTTCAGAACGGCAATAAAAACCAAAGACATAAAATACACAATGCCGATTCCGATGTATCCAAATTCTGTCGATAAAGACATCAAACTCATTGATGCAGGCAATATTCACGCAGACAACGACGGTTCGTTTGTTCGAGAAAAAAATGACAACGAATTTTTCAAAACAAAAATAAAATACTTAAAAAATACTCAAAACATGCCGTTTGAATTTTCAATAGGGGCAAACGATATCTGCCTCATTGTCCCAACAAGCCAACTCCGAAGCGAAATTGCGGAAATTTATATTGACGGAGAAAAGAAAACAGAAATCAACACAAAAGGGGACACGTTATTCGATGCTCCTCAGGCTTTCAAAATCTATTCGAACAACAATCTTGATTCGGTTAAAATAGAAATAAAAGTGAAAGAAATCTCTGAAACGGCAGAAAAACAAGAAGTTTCAGAAGAAAATGACGTCATTCTTCCAACTCCGAAAAAAGATTTCGAGTTCTGGGGAATTGCTTACGACATAAAAAAAACAAAAAAATAAACTTTTTTAACCGAAAATCGTTCTATTTGATGTAACGGAGAAAAAATGAAAAAAATTTTATTAACAACTACAGTATTACTCGCAGGTTTGATGGCTTATGCCGCAGAGCACCCAATGGATATGATGTTCAAAACTTGGATAGGCACTCCAATCAAATCGGCAATCAAAGAATGGGGCGATCCTTCAGACATCGTTTACAAACGTGGTCAACGTGAATACAAGTGGATTACATCTGGCACAAGATTTATCCCAGGAACAATGTTCGAAGAAAGAACAATGTGTGAGCGAAAATTAATCGTTGACGTAAAAGGCAAAATCGTTTACGGAACATTCACAGGAAACGGCTGCCCGTTCACAAGAGAAAGCGTAAAACGCTGGAATAACCCGAATTTCGACTACATGCAAGACATGATTAATTCCGATTACCAAAATTAATTATGCTTTTCTAAAATAAACGTCACAGGTCCGTCATTGATAAGTGCAACGTCCATCATTGCTCCAAATACACCTGTTTCCACGGACAAACCACTCTCTTTGACCATTTTCACAAAA
>OMSS01000077.1 GCA_900313795.1 uncultured bacterium
TAAAATCATTGAAAAGAAATGTCATTGCTGACACAACAGACTTTAGAACGGCTTATGCAGAAGAAAAAGCAGCCTTTATTAAAGAGTTCCCTGATTACAAGGAAAAATTAATCGGTTACTTCATTTTCAGCCCCGATTCAAAACCGCAAAGAGGCCGCAAAGAAACCGTTGCAGAAACGAACGCAATCAACGGCTTGACCCCCGAAGAACCTGCTACTATCGCAATGAGAACAATTATTTTGCAACAATATTTCCCTCGCTCAATCGCTGAAATTACAAAACTTACGAACCCGATTGCAAGAGCGGAACTCATCGTCAATAACCAACAAAATGTTCAAAACGAACAACAGGTCGAAAAACAAAATTAATAAAACAAAATCCTCGGTATCTTCCGAGGATTTTTTGTGCCAAATTTGACTGATATGACTAATTTGAGGTCAAAATTCAACAAATTTTGAAAAATTATTTTTTGATAAAATTCAAAATTTCTTCAACATGCCCGTTGATGTCAATGTCACGCCAAGCCTTTTCGATTTTGCCTTTTTCATCAATCACAAAAGTCGAACGCTCGATTGCCCTTTTGCCGTCTGCGATTTTGTCTTTCAAAACTTCAAATTTTTCCGAAAGTTTTTGCTCTTCATCTGCAAGCAACGGGAAATTAAGATGATATTTTTTCATAAAAGCTTCATGACTTTTCGTATCATCTGCACTAACGCCAACAACGACTGCGTATTTCGACAATTTTTCAATATTATCTCTAAAACTCTTTGCCTCTTCCGTACAAACTGGAGTGTCATCTTTTGGATAAAAATACAAAACAACCTTTTTGCCCGCAAAATCAGCAAGCGTAAACTCTTTCAACGTACCATCTTTATCAATGCCTTGCAATTTAATGTTATTCATTTTCGTCTCCTTTTTCTTGAAGATTAAAAAATACAAACACAATATAAATCACCAACTTGGCAACCTTTTGGAGTAATTATTTTTCCCCAAAAAATGAAAATGTCATCGGCGAAAGTATGAAGGAGAACACCGATGACGTCCGAGTAATAAAGTTAGGAACACCTAACACCTTTATGTTAATACACATTCTTTATTTTGTAAACAGGTTTTGTAAGGTTTGTTTAACATTTATTAACAAAGAGCAATAAATGTGCTTATAAACAGGAAAATTGTCGAAAATTCTTAATGAATTTCAACAAACACTTACAATTTGAGAACAAAAGTAGTATAATCTAAAGAGCCGATAATATGAGGATTAAGTTATTTTTTCCAAGTTAAAAGGATTTTTTGACAAGATTCAACAGGTTGATGCGAACATATCGTCCGTCGGTTCTGATGTTTACAAGCGCAACCTCGAACTTGAGCATGAAATTAAGGAAAAAACTGAAGAGTTAAATAAGGCTAATAATACGTTGCTCACGATGAGCAGCATTTGGGAGATGATGAATTCGTCTGAACCTTTGACGAATGTTTTGGATTCGATTGTCCGTTCGTTGCAAGAACAAATGGGCTATATCAACACTCTCGTTTTGACGAAAGAGCATGACAAGGACGGAGACTTTTTCCTTGTAAAATCGCACTCAAATAGCAAAGTTTTGCAAAAATCATTACAAGATAATTGTCTCATCGACATAAAAAATTTCCGAATTCCATGGAGAGATGATGTAATTTTGACCCAAGCACTCAAGGAACACTCCATCAAAACAACTTCTGACATCGGGTCGGTTATTCACAAAGTTTTAGAAAATTTGGAATATGAATTCGTTCAAAATGTTATTCGTTCGACGGAAAGTAAAGCGGTTATTGTTGTTCCTCTTTTCCGAAGAAAAAATGATATGGAAAAAGAAGAATTCGGCTGCATGCTCGTCTTTTCGCAAGTTCCCGCAAGCACAGAAAACGAAATCAAGTTTTTGACCTTGTTCGCAAACCAAATCGAACTTGCAATCACGATTGCAGGTTTGTATGAAGAAGTCCGTAAACAGGCGGTTACAGACCCGTTGACAGGTTTGTATAACAGACGTTATTTCGAAGAAAATATCAACAGAGAAGCAGAACGTGCATTGCGTTTAGGTCAACCGTTCTCGTTAATTTCGCTCGACCTTGACCACCTGAAAACCATTAACGACACCTATGGACACCAATATGGCGACGTCGCAATCAAAACAATTTCAAGTGTTTTGAAGAAACAGGCACGTTCGATTGACGTTCCTGCAAGAATTGGTGGCGAAGAATTTAACGTAATGTTGCCCGGGGTTGATTCTTATGGTGCAATGATTGCAGCAGAACGTATCAGGGCTGCAATCGAGGCAACACCTTTGGAAAAAATTGGAAACGTTACCGCAAGTATCGGCGTTGCAACGTTTTTGGAACACAGTAAAAATGTTTTTGATTTGACAGAACTTGCAGACCAAGCGATGTATCGTGCTAAAATTAACGGTCGAAATCAAGTTCAAATGACACAAAAACAAATCGAAACAAATTGGCAAAAGGTTGCTGTCAACGCCTTTTTGGACATTGTGTCAAAACAACGTGTTCAAATTCCAGCGGAATTGGCTGGCGATATCACTGCTCGTTTGAGTGCAGTTTCTTCCTCAGAAAAAGGTGCAAAAGAGGTTATTTACTCAGTCGTAGACATTTTGACCCAATCATACAATTCGACTTACCAAAGTGGATTTACGAAGTCAAAATTGCACTTGGCAGTTAAGTTAGCGGCAAGTATGAACATGTCAAAAGAAGATATCGACAAGTTGAAAATTGCGGTACTCCTTTATGACATCGGAAATATTATGATTCCTGAAAATATTTTCAAAAAAGAAGATTCTTTGACGGAAGATGAAAAAAATCTTATCAGAAAACACCCTGTCATTGCCGCAAGAGAAATTTTAAGCCCGATAAGCAGTATTCAAGACGTTATTCCGATTATCGAAAGACACCATGAAAATTGGGACGGTTCGGGCTACCCTGGAAAAGTTTCGGGAAAAGATATTCCGCTCGGTTCGCAAATTATTTTGCTCATCGACGCTTATTACGCTTTAACACAAGACAGACCCTACCGAAAAGCATTCTCTATCGACAAGGCGCTTGAAATTATTCAACAGGGTGCAGGCACAAAATGGAGCAAGGAACTTGTCGAAAAATTTATCCCCTTGATTAAACACGATGACAGGGAATAACGACCACCTCATTACTGCATTGTATCAATGGCTTACGGATTTTCATGACAAGCCTGTTCTTAAAGATACGTCGAAAGTTTTCAAGGTCAAATACGATTGCTACCTTGAAAGCAATGTCCGTGAACCTTTGTCATTCACCGTTTTCGAACTTTCTGACAAGGGAGAGTTGATGATTGACAATACTCAAAAATTGCTCGAGAGCCAAGCGGCGTTTTTCGTTTTCGTAAACCCTCGCACTGGCTGGGTTTTTGCCATAAAAAATACTCTCGAAAATCAAAAAAAATTGATTAAACAAGAACCTATTCAGAATTTTAAAATAAAAATAGTTTCATAAATTTTATGTGTTTTCAAAGATACTGCACCTAAAGGCTCAGTATAACGAGGAACGAAAAAAGTTTAGCATTCTTTGTCACTGCTTTCCGTGAAAGTCCAATCCTTCAGCAATAAACGCCAAACTGGATTGCCACGCTTCGCTCGCAATTACAATGAACCCAGACCTTCTTGACTAAGGAACAACGAAAATTTGACCACGTTACAATATAACAAATAATTAAATTTTGTTAAAAAAATTACACAAATTAGCCCAATTTCGAAAAAATGATATCATATAGAAAATTGCATTTCATATTAATGTTGGAATTTGAAAGGAGAAAAAATGAAAAAATTATTTACAGCAATGGGTGTATTAGCCTTATTATCAATGCCTGCAATGGCTTCAGAACCGTTAGGTTTCGTATACCAAAGTACAACTCACCAATTATTAGGTTCTGGTTCAGTTGCTCCTGCAAAAGTTGGTACTGCAACTTGCACACAATACTTCGGAGTTGTTGCATTGGGCAATTGCAGCATTAAGCAAGCAATGACTAACGGCAACATCAAAGCATTGTCTCACGCTGACCAAGAAACAAAAAATATTCTCGGATATAAAAAAATTACAACAAGAGCATTCGGTCAATAATCAATGTTTTAAACAAAAAAGACTATCGTGCAACCGGTAGTCTTTTTTTGTGCAAAATATTTTCTGTTTGAATATGACTGCAAAAAGAGATACTTCGCCTAAAGGCTCAGTAGACAATAATTTTCAAGCGAGACGTAAATTAATCAATCGTAAAATCACGAAGTGCGACGTCGTCCTCATTGTCTTCTTTCATTGCGGTTTCAAGCAATATATATGTCATATACGCTCCCAATGCAACCGCTTTCGGGTCGAGTTCCGTATTATTCGCAGCCTCAATAATCGCCGAGTTGATTTCGGGATTTTCCGTTTTGATGTAATGAATCATCTTCTTACGCCAAGCATGAACGTCTTGAAAGATTTCTGCAAATACCAAAGATGATTGTTCTTCTGTAATAATAGGTAACACTTCTATTTTCCCATACAAATTGTTAAAGAGGGAAGGGATTAACCCTTCCCCATAAAAAACTATGCTTCTTCGTCAGTTGCATCTGTTCTGATTGATGCTTTTGAGCCTTTAATAGTCTTGCTCTTGTGTTTTTCAACTTGGCGAAGCAACTTATCTGCCAATAAATCGATAGCGGCATACATTGTTTCAGCGGTTTCTTCCAATTTAATAGAACCTGATGTCATTTTGCAAATAACTTCAGCCGTATGGCTTTCGCTGACTGAAGGATTTTTGATTACGCTCAAAACAACTTCGATGAGTTGGATTTGATCATAATGGGTCAAAACCTTACCGATTTTTTCCTTTGTGTACGCTTTGATTGCGTCTGTGATTTCAATGTTACGTCCGTTTACGATAATTCGCATAAACTTTTAGCCTCCTACATAATAACTTTTAAATTATAAAACATATTTTTAAATATTGAAAGTACCTTTTGCAATATTGTTAAGCAAATCAGCAAAAATCTTAATCTTTTCCTATTCTGTCTACTTCATTTTCGGGAAAATTCTCAATTTGCCGTCATCAGTTCTCCATTTGAACCAGCCTGTTTTGTAGATAGAACCTGAATCTACAACCGTCACCAACGCCCAGTTTCCTCTGATGATACGAAGTGCAACTTGTTCAGGATAAGTAAACTCATCAACAACTTGTGCGTCTTCAGAATCTTTCGAGTACAATTTGAACTGAGTTTTCGGAACATCGGTCATCAATTTCACGCCATTTTCTCGTCCGAATTTATAAACAAATTCTTTCCACGTCAAGAAATTTGAATCGTCCTTAATCTTTACCCAGCCCAACTGATTACCGTTTTGGTTGATATAAATTTGTGCCCAACCATTTTCAGGATATTCTGCAATGGCAGTGTAAAACTCATTCATCGAGGGCATATTCACAATATACGGATTGTAAGTATTTCTACTATCACGAATTATTGCGGACTGACTGTTTGTAACGGGAAGGTTAAAATGCTTAATTTTTCTCGACTTTTCTGTCGGGGCAACATAAGCATCGAAGTTCTTTTCCATTTTCAAAAGTCCGATTCCATAGTGACGAATACTTCTCGAAGAAGTCGGAAATTTGTCAACTGCAAATGCCGACAACGCCGTCATTGCAACAATTATCGAAGATACAAGTAACTTCTTAATCATTTTTTGCTCCAATTGAAGGAACTGATTTTTTTGCCTTAATTTCATCAAGAACGGCATTTTTAAATTCATCAACACCCATAGTGCCAACAGAACCAACCGCTCTAACCCTTACGGCAACTTGATTTGCTTCGATTTCCTTGTCGCCAACAACCGCAACATAAGGAATTTTCTTATCTTGCAATGCTTCTCTAATTTTGTAATTCATACTTTCTGAACGATCGTCTAATTGAACTCTGATGCCTTCTGCAAACATTTTGTCGTAAATTTGTTTTGCATAATCGTTGTGACGTTCTGAAATCGGAACGATGCAAACTTGTGTCGGAGCAAGCCATGTCGGAAATGCACCGGCATAGTGTTCGATAAGAATACCGTGAAATCTTTCCATTGAGCCGAAAATAACTCTGTGGAGCATAACAGGAGTTTTCATTTGACCGTCTTTGTCTTGGTATTTTATACCAAATCTTTCGGGTAAGTTGAAATCGAGTTGGATTGTTGCACATTGCCAAGTTCTACCGATAGCATCTTTAACCTTGAAGTCGATTTTCGGGCCGTAGAATGCACCATCACCTTCGTTGATGTCATATTTCATTCCACGTTTATCCATTGCTTCTTTTAAGCCGGCTTCTGCTAAATTCCAATTCTCAATTGTTCCTACATAGCTTTCTGGACGAGTTGATAATTCAACTTCAAAAGACATTTTAAATATTTCCATTGTATC
>OMSS01000129.1 GCA_900313795.1 uncultured bacterium
CATATCGGGCTTGAACCTTCTGCCTTGCTAGAAAAAAATCCAAACTTGCTAATTATCAGCACGGGCTGCACTATACACAACGCACATTCTGTCTCAGAATCTGGCGATATTACCACAATTCCGCCTTACGTCAAAATGATGAAAAACGCAATTGAGGAAATTGCAAAAGAAAAATAATTTTAATAACGCTATTTGTGTTATCGTAAAAACATTAAAACACTATTTGTTGCAAGATTAATTTTGGTCTGTTGACACAAATAGTGTTTTTAATTGTGATTATTAAATTATACCGATGTTCTTCTTGCTGCTTTGGAGAGGGTATTTTTGTAGAACGAGGTATCAATGTTCAATTTTTCACCCAATTCCAAAATCCTGAACATTTTGTGTTGGTTTGATTTTATGTCACGAGAAGCCAAAACGACACGAGACATCAACTGTGCGAATTTCGAGTAAATTTCTGTGAAATAGATGTTTTGAGCGACAGAAATATTAGGCGAAAGCTCAAGCATTTTGCTAAATTCGAAGATTTCGAGAGCCTTGTCGAGTTTGTCTGTATCCAAAGTCGAAACGAAATCTTTCACACGGGTTGTGATGACGTCTGAGAAAAATTTGTCGGTTTCTTCTTTGTGCAACTTTACCTCGAGTTCTTCTGCTTCTTTTATGATGTCGCTGGCTGATTGAATTGATTCTTCGTCGAAGCAATTTTCGTGTTTAAAAATAGCGTTAAACTCTTGCGAGAGAGTGTATTTCGCCGCAAGTTTAAATTCAATCGGGACATCGAGACCGAGATTTTTGAGGTGTAAAACAGAGCCTTTGCCTTCTTCGTAGACGTCTTTGTAGAGTGATTGAATTTTTGACGTTTCGTTTTTGAAGAGAGCCTTGAGAATTTCCCGTCTTTCCTCGATGAGAGTATCTTTGAGGGTAAAATATTTTTTGCCAAAATATTCATCAAGAAGTCTGATAGTCTCTGTTGGCGGATAAAGTTGGTAAGCATGAAGAATATTTTTGATGATATTCATGTAATTTTCTTCACCGTCGTAATCCCTTACGGCACAATGAAAATCACCGCCTGAGTATTGCAAAAGTGCAAACATCATGTTGGCTTTTTCGAGAGTAATTTTTGATTTAATTTCGACGTGACCGACGATTAAATTTGTATAACCTTTTGAGATTTTTTTGTAATGATGTTTTGTAATTTTATAGCAGTACAAATCGGTGTTTTTGCTGTAATCACGGTAGATTGAGGTTACTGCCCAAACGCTTGCGAGTTGTTTGAAATTAATGACAGAGGGTTTAACGTAGTTATTCCAGATGTCTTTGCCGTTTCCATAACCTGGGATATTGCTTTTTGCCTCTTTTAATGTTTCGACGAATTGACCCTCTAAATCCTCGTCAGAGAAGGATTTTGCAAGTTGCATTGCCCTTGCTGCATATTTCATAATTTGAATTGTTTCAATGCCTGAAATTTCGTTGAAAAACCAACCGCAACTTGTATACATTAACATCGCCTGACGTTGTATTTCCATAAGTTTCAGAGCATTGATGTTGTCGTTTTCGTCAAGATTTTCAAGAGTATTTTCTTGCAAGAAACTTTCGATATTGTTTCTATCAAGCACAACGTCAATATAGTTGTTTCTCGCTTGCCATACGTCTTTGAAGTATTTTTTGCCTTCGTTTTCTGTTAAATCGACAAGTTTGTCTCGAAGGTTGTCGAGAGTTTCTCTCAAGGGTTTACGCCATTTTTGATTCCAACCTGCCATTCCGCCTGTTGAGCAGCCACAATCTTCTTTCCAGCGACCGACTCCATGACAGCAACTCCAAGACGATACGGGCTTTATGATAACTTCATCTACGGGGGGGTGTTTTTCCAAATATTGACCATAATTTGTGATTGTAAAACCTTCATCGCCTGCTTTAATTCGCAAAACGTATGCGAGTGCCATATCGCCGAATTTTGTGTGATGACCGTAACTTTCGCCATCGGTTGCAATATTTGTCAATCTCGAAAAATCTTGTGCAGGCGAAATTCCTGTTTTCAATTTTTCGACAAATCTTCCGCCGTCTTGCAAGAGTTCCTCGAATGCAACCGCTTGAGAAATTTGTGCATTGTAGAAAAACAGGTCGATATACTTGCCGTTTCTGCATTTGATTTTATAGCGATATGCTTTTGTGGTGTCAATTTCGCCATGTGAAACATCGGTAAATTCGGCATCATCAAAGGCTTTTACCTTTTCTGCCTGATAGGGTGAAAGGACTGTGAATTTTATTCCGCAATCAGAGAGAACGCCTAAAGTTTCGTCATCACAAGCAGTTTCAGCAAGCCAAATACCTTCTGGCATACGTCCGAAACGTTTTTGAAAATCCCTTATCCCCCAAAGGGTTTGGGTAATTTTGTCCCGTTCATTTGCAAGCGGCATAATGATGTGGTTATAAACTTGTGCCAATGCGTTACCATGCCCGCCAAACTCGTTCACACTGTCGATATCTGCCTGAATGACGTGCTCATAAGTGTATCTGTCGTGATTTTCGAGCCAACTCATCAATGTTGGTCCCATATTGAAACTCATGTGGGCGTAATTGTTGACGATATCGAGGACTTTGTTGCCGTTGCCAACGATTTTCGAAATCGAATTCGGGGCGTAACATTCCGCCGAAACTCGCTCATTCCAGTCGTGGAAAGGCGAAGCACTTTCTTGCAATTCAACCTGTTCAAGCCAAGGATTTTCCCTCGGGGGTTGATAAAAATGTCCGTGGATAGTTAGATATTTTTTTAATACCGCCATTTTAAACTTCTTTTACTTTTGGTGTGCAAATGTTCGAAATGATTACTTTCTACCGGTATCTTTCGGTAAAACTTTCAACTCGATTACATCAACCCAAGGATCGCCAAGAGCCGTTGAGAAAACTTTTCCTTTGATGAAAATTCTGTCTCTGAATTTTTCGGCATAAGAACGTTTCAAGAACAACTTCATTTCTGAAAGAGGAATGACGACAGACGGATCAGCCACGTCATCACGTTCGATTAACATTCCGATATATGCCTGAGATTCTCTCATTGCGGGCTTATAATCCAGACCAAGGGTCGAATATTTATTAAATCTTGCTGGAAATTGGACATATTTGTTTAAATAATTATATGGGGTTAACACAATAGCCGTGGGCGTTTGAAGCGTAATGTATTCAACTTTTTCGTTCAAAACAATGACTGGTGATTTCGGCTTGTATTGATGTTGCGGAGCAGCCGCAAATGACATATTTCCCGCCGAAACGAGCAATATTAAAGCAACTAACGTGTTAAAAATTTTTTTCATAATTTCCTCTTTTTGTTCAATGCTATTTTAGCACAATTTTTTCAAATATGAACTACCCTTTTTCTGAAAAGTTCGGTAATTTTACCCGAAAAGTTTTGAGATTAAATTTTTTGCCTCACAAACTGCTTTGTCAAAAACTTCCTGATTGTCCCAAAAGTCTTGTCTGTCAATGTATTTGGCGACAATTTTTCTGGCAAAAGAGCCAATTGCAACCCCGTTTATATCGACTGAACAAATTTTCGAAAGTTCCATCGTCTTTGAATTTGTGCCGCCAGAAACAATCAAATATTGCTTTAAATCAGCCTTTTGGATAAGATTTCCCACTGAAACAGCCTGTAAAGTGCTTTCAAAATCGTCAACTCCGCCCGACATCGGTGAGCCGTCCGCCTGAATTATCGTTGAATATGGCTTTCTGTCTCGCAAAAGTTTTTCCAAAATTCCTATCATTTTTTCGTCGGAGAATTTTTTTCGTCCGATGCAAATGCTCAACATTCCCGAAAAACATTTTCTTAAAATCTCCCATTTTTCAAGGCAATCGACTTCATCGCCGACGTGGAGTTCAATGCAATCAATTTCATCGAGGATTAATTCTGCCAAAATTTGTCGCAAATGCATCTTTTTTTCTTCGTAGAAAATGGATTTTGTTGGGCAAGAAATTTCGCAACGACCGCAGCCAATACATTTTTCTTGATTAACTATAAGGTTTGTGTCTATTGCTTTTTGCGGACAATTTGAAACGCACTTATAACAATTTAAACATATCGATTTATCGATTTTTGCCTTTTTAAAATGTACGTCGTTTTTTGTCCCGATGCTGATGCAGAGGTATTTTTTTTGTTCCTGTTTAACTCGCTCAAATCCTCTTTTTGCGGCGGCAATAACCTTATTGTCTGCAGAGATATCAAAAAATTTACAACCAGCAGCAGCATACACCGCAACAAGTTTTTCTACGCTGTCAACGTCCTCATTACCTGCTCCGCAGATGAGTTTAAAGCATTTTTTTTGTTCTAAAATTTCTTTTAGCATTACAAATTTGATTCATTATACTTGCAAAGGCGTTCAAATTCTGCGATTTGAGCCATTGTTACATCGAACATATCGTCTTTATCGGCGTAGAATTTTTTGTACCATTCGACAGTAAAATCAATGGTTTTGTCGATATTGAGAGTTGGTGTCCAGCCTAAAATATTTTTCGCCTTGTCACTGTTCAAAATGAGTCTGTCATACTCGAAGAATTTACCTTTCTCATCGTCAACAATGACGCCCTTTCCGTAAACATTGATAAATCTTTGTAAGAAATCTTTGACGGTCAAATTGCCATCGTCATTTGCACCAAAATTGAAGGCTTGTGCGTATTTATCACCATTTTCATAAAGGCATTTTGCAAGTATCAAGTATCCTGAGAGTAAATCCAAAATATGTTGGAAAGGTCTTACTGTGTTTGGGTTACGCAATTTTATTCTGCTTCCGACCGAAACCTCTTTGATAAATTCAGGAATCAATCTGTCTTGAATCCAGTCGCCACCGCCGATTGCGTTGCCGCCACGAGCAGTTGCTATTGGGAATTTTCCTGCTGCTTCTGATTTTCTGTAAGTGTCGACCATCATTTCTTTGCAAGCCATTGATGCTGAATAAATGTTTGCTCCTCCGATGATATCTGTTTCGACGTTTTCGCCTTCTCTGTTTGCGTAGCAAGCACCACTTGAAATTTCAAGATATGCTTTGACGCAATCATATTTTTTTGCCGCTTCTAAAACGTTAACTGCACCTAAAACGTTCGTTTGGAACGTTACTGCCGGATTTTTTTCGCCAAGGCTTACAACAGGTTGTGATGCAAGGTTTATGATGATTTCGGGCTTAAATTTTTTCATCACGTCGTTTAATCTTCTTGTATCCATAATATTGCCGAATTCGTTTTTACAGTGGCTGTAAAGGCGAACTTCTTCGTACATTGAAGGGTCTGTATCAGGTTCGAGAGCATAGCCCAAAACGTTTGCACCGAGTGATTTTAGCCACAAAGTAAGCCAACAACCTTCAAATCCAGTATGACCTGTTAAAAAAATTCTTTTATCTCTGTAAAAATCATTAAACATTTGAATATCCTTATAATTAGCCGACAAGTTCAATTATGGCGGTAAATTACAATTATGTCAACTTTTTCGGATTACAAACGTTTTTCGGGGTTCATAACGACGATTTCCCAATTCAAAAAACACGCAAAACATACCCATATCCAGTATGGGAGTAACAAAACAAAGGCAATCAGAGTTGTTTGTGAAAAAAAGTAAATCGTAACTCCGACGAAAATTACCAGTAAAATAGACAAAAATAGTGCAGTTTTCGGCATTTCAAAAATAAAAAATATCGGTGACCAAAGAACATTTATCAAAAATTGTAAAGAAAAATACCAAATGCCTTTTGTCCTTGAAACACTCTCTGGTGCAATTATTACAAGGCTCAGAGCCAAAAACATGAGAATATAAAGAATAGTCCATGCTATTTTGAAAACTTTTGGAGCAGGGGTGACTTTTGGTTTTTTCAAACTTTTGTAAAATTTACCGTTATACATAAAAACATTATTTCCCTCGTTTTCGAGGATTTCATTGCTCTTTTTACTGATTTTAAGAAATATTTATTTTGTACCTAAAAATCTTTTTTAAGTTATAATTATTCTATATGCAATATTAGAAAAGGTGTAAACATGGAAATATTGACCGAAAAAGAAGGATTAATAACTCAGATTATCGGACCTGTTATCGACGTTGAGTTTCAAAATGGTAACCTTCCGAAAATTTATGATGCTTTGGAAATGTATAACGCAGATGGACAAAAAGTTGTTGCGGAAGTTCAACAACATTTGGGCGAAAACAAAGTTCGTTCGGTTGCAATGTCCTCAACTGATGGGTTAAAAAGAGGTATGAAGGTGTTAAATACTGAAAATCCTATCTCTATCCCTGTTGGCACTCCGATTTTGGGTCGAATTTTGAACGTTTTGGGAGATGCTGTTGATAACGCAGGCGAAATTCAAACAGATATTCACTTGCCGATTCACAGAAATGCTCCGACTTTGACGGAACAAAATACCGAAATCGAAATTCTTGAAACAGGTATTAAGGCAATCGACCTTATTCAACCTTATCAAAAAGGTGGTAAAGTCGGTTTGTTCGGTGGTGCTGGTGTTGGCAAGACCGTTCTTATTCAAGAACTTATTCACAACATCGCAATGGCTCACAACGGTGTATCAGTATTCGGCGGCGTCGGAGAAAGAACAAGAGAAGGTAACGACCTTTGGAACGAATTTAAAGAATCAGGTGTTATCGATAAAGTTGCTTTGATTTACGGTCAAATGAACGAACCACCTGGAGCAAGAATGAGAGTTGGACTTTCGGCTCTT
>OMSS01000119.1 GCA_900313795.1 uncultured bacterium
CCACCCGCGCCCACAACACGATCCGCGTCGACGGTTTCGAGCAGAACCGCCGCCGCACGTACCGCTGGAAGGACGAGGACATCAACGTTTATACCCACAATGAAATGCTTTTTGTTCATTCATTTTCGTATTTTCATAAGTACAAAAATCTAAAAGGGCATTATCAACGCTCGCTGAATAATGTCCAACTCGATTTCGCCTCATTCCCTGGGGCAGTGCTGATTACAAAGAATTCTCACTTCAATTTTGATTTCATTAGAGGAAGAGTTTTTACTCCCGATAATAACCCTGCTTATGGAATAAGCAAAATCAGTGAGAATGACTTTTCTCCTGTGATAGAGGTTGCAAAAAAAGAAAAAGGTTTCACAAAAGACCTCACAATCGGAGAATTGACGGTAGGTTATGATAAAAAATTTATCGACAGAAAACTTCAATCCGTAATCGAAAATTTTGAAAACGGAAAATATAAACACTTGGTTATCATTGGCACAAATAACTATAATGTGCCGCAAACAGAGTATTTTGAGAACTTTTTCGACAATATTCCAGACGACTGTTATGTGATTTCGTTCTCGTATAATCGAAAGAAGGATAACGTTTGGCATATCGGTTCTTTCTACGATATGTCGCTGATTTATGGCGTTTTTGATAAATTGAAAGAGCATGAAGAAATTCTCAAGAAAAAAACGACGGCGTTTATTACGCAGTGCCACTTGCAGACTATTTCTCACGCTTTTAATCTCAAAATTTTGGGCATAAAAAATATTTTCCTCAGCGAATGTTGCCCGAACGTCATCAATCCTTCGATTTTCGACGGATTGAAAGATATTTTCGGCATCAAAAAAATCAGCAATTCTGCAGAAAGTGACCTTGCTGAAATTTTAAAGGATTGAATTTTGTCCGAAAAACTTGTCCATAACTGATAAATTGATGAAAATATCAATAAAAAAGAGCCTCAAAAGAGACTCTTTTTTTTGATAAATATAATTAAAATTATTCCAAAATTTCTTTGTATTCGTCAACGTTGTTGAACAGGTCGTAATCGATTTCATTTTCGTTATCAGCGATAACTGCTGCAATAGCGGCATCTGAAGTTACGTTCAAAACAGTTCTGAACATTTCCAAAATTCTGTCGATAGCGAACAAGAATGCGAAACCTTCGACTAATTGTTGAGGAGTCAAGCCCAAACCGTTGAGGATTAATGCGATAGTGATGAGACCAGCACCAGGAACGCCTGCACATGTGCTTGATGCAACGAATGCGAAGAATGCGACTTGAACGATTTGCATCGGTTCAAGCGGAACGCCGTATGCTTGAGTCAAGAAAAGAACCGCAACAGTTTGGAACATTGCAGTACCGTCCATATTCAAAGTTGCACCCAAAGGAATTACGAATGAGCAAACTTTGTGAGAGATACCTCTTTTTTCGCAGCAAGCGATTGTTAACGGTAATGTTGCAGAACTGCTTGCAGTACCGAATGCAACCATCATTGCTTCAGTGATTGAAGAGAAGAAGATTGCAACAGGGACTTTACTGAAAGTCATAATGAACGTTGGGTAGATAATACAAAGTTGAATCAACAAACCTGCGAGCAATACCATAAAGTATGATGAAACTGCTGAGAAAACGCCAACGCCGAATGATGAAACTGCAACTGCTGACAATGCAAAAACACCGAGGGCTGCAAGATACATAATCCAGTCTGTGACTTTCATTGTTGCTGCAAATACTGATTCGAAGAAACCTACAATCGGTCTTGCAACTTCACCAACCTTAGCCAAAGCGATAGCGAAGATGAGGGTGAAAATCAAAACAGGAACCATATCTCCGACAGAAATCGAAGCCATGAAGTTTTGAGGAATCATGTTAAGAAATATTTGAGCAATGTGACCTTGTTGTTCCAAAATTGCTTCTTGCACTTGTGCTTGAGCGGTGATTGCAGAAGATTGTGTAATGAATGATTGAGCACCAACACCAGGCTTAAAGATTACCGCTAAAAGTGCACCGATTGTAACAGCCGTAAACGAAATGATTGCATAATATCCGACCATTCGTTTGCCGAACTTGCTGAGTTGGTTGCTGTCACCGACACTTGCGATACCGACAATGATTGCAGAACAAACCAAAGGAATAACGACCATTTGGATAAGTCTGATAAAGAGTTGACCGATAAAATCGAGAGCGCTGATAACTGACGCAACGGTCATATTTACGTCACCAGTCGGGGTGACTTTGTAATTGTGTAAAATAAACCCTAAAATGATACCTGCAATAAGTCCTAAAAAAATGTGTCCATTTCTTTTAATACCAAGACCTAATGCAATTAAGATTTGCATGTGTAGTTTCATGAAACATAATCCTTTTAATTATACTGTCTTTGTGTTTTTTATTGTAGCTTGTTTTTTTTCAAATATCAAGAACGAATTATTTTTTTGTAAAAAATGCGAAGATTTTTAAATATTTTGCCCACAAAAGTTATTTGTAATACGATAAAAATAAAATTATACAGGATAGAAAAATGTCATTAAAAGATAAGCAATTTCACTTTATAGCAGCGGGCGGAGTAGGAATGAGTGCACTTGCAAAATTCTTGCTCGAAAAAGGTTGCACTGTTACAGGTTCAGATATTTCTGAAAGCAAATATGTCAAAATGTTAAAAAATATGGGTGCTGATATCAAAATTGGTCAAAAGGCTGAAAATATTAAGCCGAATATGACGGTTGTTATTAGTTCCGCAATTTCTGAAGAAAACCCCGAATTGAAAGAGGCAAGACGTCTTGGGTTGGAAGTTCTTCACCGTTCGGATATGTTAAAATTAATTTCAGATGATTTTTCGAACGATAAAAACGCTCTTTTCTTCGGATTTTCAGGCACTCACGGCAAAACCACCACGAGTGGTCTTTGTTCTTACATTTTGAGCAAAGCAGGAAAACACCCTTCATACGCAGTTGGTGGTTTTATTCCTGAAATCGGTGACAATTCAAAGTTTGACTCGGATAAAATTTTCGTTGCAGAATTGGACGAATCAGATGGCACAATCGTCAAATATAAGCCTGATGTCAACGTTATAAATAATTTGTCATACGATCACCCGGATTTTTATAAAAACGGAATGACTGACATTTATGCAACTTTCAAAAAATACATTGACGGTACGACAGAAGATGCCTTGCTCATTGCGAATACGGACAGTGAAGGTTGTAGAGAGTTTATCAAACTCATGCATGAACGCCATTTTGTAACATTTGGTCTCAAAGATGCTGATTATACGGCGAAAAACATTGAGTTTGAAGGATTTTCTTCGAAATTTGATATTTATTATAAAGACGAATTTAAAGTCAAAATGGAAATATCAATCCCCGGTGTACACAATGTTTATAACGCTTTGGCGGTATTTGCGGCATTGGATTTGAAAGGTTTCCACCCTGAAAATATGCTTGAACATTTCAAAACGTTTTCAGGAATGGGAAGAAGATTTCAAAAAGTTACGGAATTCAATGGTGTCAAGGTATACGACGATTATGCTCATCACCCTGAGGAAATCGGTACAACCCTCAAAAGCCTTTCTGCATACAAGCAAGGAAGAATTGTTGCGGTATTCCAACCCCATAGATTTTCGAGATTGCAAAGTCTTTGGAACGACTTTTTGAAGGTATTTGATTTTGTTGACAAAATTTTTGTTACCGATGTTTTTCATGCTTGCGAAGAACCGATTGAGGGCGTAAATTCAGAAAGATTTGTAAAAGAATTGCAACACAAAGATAAAACTTATGTTGGTGGCGATATGCAAGCGGTTGCGGAAAAAATTTATCCCGAACTCAAATCGGGCGACCTTGTAATTACTCTTGGTGCAGGCACAGTTACGCAAGTAGGCGGTATTTTAAAGAAATTAAGCGAGAAAAATTAACAATGAAAATCGAAAAAGATTACGAATTAAAAAAACACACGACATTTCAAATTGGCGGAAAAGCAAATACCGTCTATTTTCCAGAGACTGTTGAAGAACTTGAACAAATTTTGAAGGAAAATTCTGAGGCGATTGTGCTTGGCAATGGTTCAGATGTGTTGATTTCTTCTGCTGGAATTGACGGAGATGTGATAATTACAACAGAAATCAACGATTTCAAAATTGACGGAAAGAAGGTTTATGCGACTTGCGGTGTGAAAGCACCTGTTTTGTCGAGAGAAGTTTCCGAAAAGGGTTTGTCTGGAATGGAATTTATGTTCTGTATATGTTCTTTAT
>OMSS01000051.1:0-2344 GCA_900313795.1 uncultured bacterium
TAAAGCATAAAAGGTTTCGAATCAATAACTTTCGTATATTGTTGAACTGCTCTGTCGTAATCGGCAAGTTGTTCCGACAAAATAATCCCGTAATCCATACGACAAGACATATAATTCGGATCATATTGCAACGCCTCATCGTATGAATCCGCCGCCGCATAGTAATTCTCAAAAACAACATACAAGTGACCAAGATTACATCTCGCTTTTGAATGTTCAGGATAATACTTCAAAGCCTTGACATAAAAGTCGACCGCCTTTTGATATTTTGCCGCACGATAAGCCTTATCGCCTTTATAGACATAATAATATCCCCAAATTTTCTTGTACTGTTTTTCGTACCAATTCGGGAACAAAAAAATCGAAACTGCCGTAATCACTACGATTACGAGCAGTACGACTTTTGTTGCAGTCTTTTTAAATATCTTAAAAGCACTCAACTATTTTGTCCTCAACTTAACACTATGTATCAATGTTTGTTGCGTAAACTGCATGGGCTTCGATGAAGTCACGTCTCGGTTCAACCTTATCGCCCATGAGAATATCAAATAATTGGTCGCAAAGTTGTGCATCTTCAAGATTTACCTTGAGCAATGTTCTCGTTGTCGGATCCATTGTTGTTTCCCAAAGTTGTTGAGGCATCATTTCGCCCAAACCTTTAAATCTTTGGAGCGTCATACCCTTTTGACCACGTTCGTTAATGATTTTTTGCAATTCACCGAACGATTTGATAACGAGTTTTTCATTTTCAGTTTCCAAATAAAGTTCTTTTTCCTCTTCGATAAGGAAACTTCTGATTTCAGGATATGATTTTTTGATTTTTTGATATTCATTTGACTTAATCAACGTCGGAGTAATACTTACAGCATCGCCTTCGCCCTTATCCAACTTGATAATCATCTTGCCATCGGCAGTTTCTTTAAGCAACGATTTGTAATCCTTCGCTTCGGTAATACCGTAATTTTCTGCGTGGTCAATGAGATAGTGTTGCAAGTATGCATTGATTTCTTGCATTTTTTCAGGGTTATCAAAATCTTGAACCTCAATACCTGAACGAATCAAACCTCTGACCATAACGGCAGGAATTTCAGCCATTACAGGGCTATGGAATGAATTATAATAACTTGACATATCGCCGAGCAACGTTACCAATTCGTTTTCAGAGAAACTTCTCGTTTTCGAACGGTTAGAAAGTGTTAAACCTTTGACACCACGTTCTCTCATCATTTTATCCAACGCTCTGTCGTCATAAAGGTATTCTGACGTTTTGCCGATTGTAATTTTATACAACGGTGGCTGAGCGATATAGACGTAACCGTTTTCGATAAGTGGTCTTGCATATCTGAAGAAAAACGTCAAAAGCAACGTTCTGATGTGTGCACCGTCGACATCAGCATCGGTCATGAAAATAATTTTGTGATATCTCAATTTTTCAATATCAACATCATTTTCGTTTCTGCTGATGTTTACGCCGATTGCTTGAATCAACGATTGAATTTCATTGTTGCCGTAAATTTTGTCCAATCTTGCACGTTCAACATTCAAAATTTTACCTCTCAAAGGCAAAATTGCTTGGAACATTCTGTTTCTGCCTTGTTTAGCCGAACCGCCTGCTGAATCACCTTCGACGATGAACAATTCGCATTTTTCAGCCTCTCTGCTTGAGCAGTCTGCAAGTTTTCCGGGGAGTGTAGAATTTTCAAGAACTGATTTTCTTCTTGTAAGTTCTCTCGCCTTTCTTGCGGCTTCTCTTGCTCTTTGAGCCTGCAAAGTTTTTTCGATAATCATTTTACCGAATTTCGGGTTAAATTCGAGCCATTCCATAAATTTTTCACGAACAACATCGTTTACAATCGGTGTAACTTCTGCGTTACCCAATTTTTCCTTTGTTTGACCTTCAAATTCAGGGTTGCCCAACTTAACGCTGACAATCGCTGTCAAACCTTCACGAACGTCGTCGCCTGAAAGGTTTTGTTCGTTGTCTTTCAATATGTTATTTTTTCTCGCATAATCGTTCAATACACGAGTCAAAGCGTTTCTGAAACCTGTCAAGTGAGTTCCGCCGAAATGGGTGTTGATGTTGTTTGCAAAACTCAAAACTGACTCAGCGTAAGCATCTGTGTATTGCAATGCAACTTCAACGTTAATTCCGTCAACTGTTTTGTCAATGTAAACAGGTTTTTCGAACATAACTTCTTTGTTTTTGTTCAAAAATTCAACGTAACTTCCAATACCACCTTCGTAGTGGAAAACTTGTTCTTCAGCATTTTCGTTCTTTTCATCTTTGAAAATAATTTTCAAACCTTTGTTCAAAAACGCCATTTCACGAAGTCTGTTTGCAATA
>OMSS01000051.1:2373-10496 GCA_900313795.1 uncultured bacterium
AACGTCACGGTCAAATTCTGTCGTTTCGGTAAAAATTTCAGGATCGGGCCAGAAAGTTGACTTCGTACCAGTTTTGTCAGTTTCTCTGATTTTTTCAACAGGAGAAACAGGTTCACCTCTTAAATATTCTTGTCTGTGGACAAATCCGTTTCTTGAAACTTCGACGACCATTTTTTCCGAAAGTGCGTTTACAACTGAAGCACCAACGCCGTGGAGACCGCCTGAAACCTTGTAACCACCGTCTCCGAATTTTCCGCCTGCGTGGAGTACCGTATGAACGATTTCCAATGCTGACTTGCCTGTTTCCGGTTTAATGTCAACAGGAATACCACGTCCGTCATCTTCTACGGTAACGCTTTCGTCTTTGTTAATCGTAACTTTGATAACTTTACAATATCCCGCAAGCGATTCATCGATTGAGTTATCAACAATTTCATATATACAATGATGCAAACCTCTTTGGCTTGTTGAACCAATATACATACCAGGACGCATTCTAACGGCTTCTAAGCCTTCTAATACCCTAATATTACTTGCATCATAAGAGTTTTGTTCTGTCATTTTTATATCCCCAATGGTGTCATATCCTATATTAACTATTTTAATATAAAATTTTCAAAAAGGCTAAAAAATGACAGAACTTAACACTTCGTATCTATTGATATACCTATGCTTTTTCCGCAAAAATTATTTATTGTCCGGTGGCAAAACGGGCGTTTCGTCAATTTTGACTCCACCCATACATTCAGCCATTTTTTCATCAGCCGTACAAGATACTTTCAGTCTCAATGGAACATCAGTATATCTCTTCGGCGGCTTCTCGACAAGGGTCGCTTTTCTCAAAGCATAAGCAACTTTCGAGTTAATTTCAGGAACTGATGAACGTTGAACAAATGCTCTTTTGTTCACCCAACCTGCTTCATTAACTTCAAAACGCATAATACATTCGCCCGTTTGCGTAATTCCAGAAGGATTGAAATCACCCATAACCGTTTGCATAACTCCGTCAAGATACTTTGCATCTTCATCGTTAGCATTGTTGGCTTGCTTTTGCAAAAATTTCGGAACGAAAAATGCCAATGCCGCAATCACGATAATCATGAAAATTACCGTAAACGGACTCGTTTTTTCTTCTTCATAAACCAATTCTTGCTCGGCAGGCTTTTCTTCCTTCACCGCTTGGCTTTTTATTCGACCTGTATAAGGTCTCGATTGTTGTTCATTAAAAACATCTGTTTCTTCATGAACCTCTTGAAACGTGTCGTTTCCGCACTCACAAAAATGTGGGCGTCGTGCATATTCTTTTCCGCAATCTTTACAAATATATTTCACTATCTGTCACCTGATGGCTTGTAAATTTCTTTTCCTGTCGAAACGTACTTTTCAAGAACTTTTCTTCCCGCTTCCGCTTCGATTTCTCCGTAAACTTCGATGTTTCTGTTTGCAAATTCTTCAATCCAGTTGGGTTTGAAGCCTTCGTCAAAGCCTGTGATTCTTTCAACATCTGCTGAATTTACACTGTAAAATACTCTTTGAATACCTGACCACATAATCGCACCGCAGCACATAATGCAAGGTTCTGCAGTTACATACAGCGATAAATTATAAGGTGCTAAATCGTATGTCTTTAAGTTTTCGCAAGCCTTTTTGATTGTGTTGACTTCTGCGTGCCAAAGACAGCAATTTTCTTTCGCAACTGTATTTGCCATCTTTGCAACCAAATTGCCCTTGTCATCATAAGCAGCAGCCAAAAAAGGTCCATAACCTTGTTCAATCAATTTGGCATTTTCTGCTTGCAAGTCAAGAATAATCTTGCGTGCCTTTTCTAATTCTTCGTCAGATAATTTCGTTTTACCGTAAATATAATCTTGAGTTGCTTGTACCATAATAGACTCCATCAAATTTCACAACATATTAACATATCTATATTACATTATAAAAATTCTTTTTGCAAACAGTTAAGTTGCACCTCTTCATCGCAAAATTTTACCTCAAACAGAAAAATCAATATTTCATCTTAAACCCGTCAGCGATAATCCTTGCTCCACAAAGTGTTCCACCGCCAGATTCAACATTGCAATCATCGTCAATCTCTTGTTTTTCATACGCAATCCAGCCTTTTTCCTCATTGTAAGGAAGCGGAAATTCATACGCACCCTCAGGTCTGACCTCATTCGTATAAGGAAGCATGAAAAACGTGAACAAATCACGACCATACATATTCGGCGGAGCATCACCATTCACGTCAACTCGCACCATTGCACAATATTCACCCTTCGAAACGCAACCTGAATTTACCCCTATAAGCCACTTTGCCCCATCAGATGTGATAAACCTCATCACGCTCGGTTGGAACGCCTTCGTCTGAACAACTTCTCCTCTCAAATATTTATATTCTGTATCCTCTCCACACCCAAGTTCATTGGGTTTACAGATTTTCGTCACGGACAAATAAGGAGTAAAATATTCAAAGAAAATTTTATCACTCGAAATCCATTCCCAGTTCGTAAAATTTCCCTCAGTAGCCTCAGCCCTCGCAACCGTCTGCTTTAACACCGAATTTACCTTCGCAAATCTTGACTCCAAATCACGCTTTTGAATTAAAGGAAGAATAACAGGAATGGTAAGTGCCGCAACAATTCCAACAACAATTAGAGTTATCAAAACATCCGCCAAAGTAAAACCGTTTTTGAATTTCATTTTCATATTTTTATTAAACCACATCACAAAAGATAATATTTTAAGTTTTGTAAACTTTTTACAGAAAAATAGCAACCTTTTGGGTGTAGTTTATACACTTTATAACAAAGAGATATTCCAATCACGAATAACCAATTATATCGTGACATTTCACCCCAAAAAGAGATTTTTAAAGCACAGGCAACAAAAATGCCACTTACAGTGGCTTGCATCCTAATGGTTTCATTTTGTGTTTATGTATTTAGGAGTTTGTGTGTGTTCGGGATTGTAATGTTGGTTATGACTGTTATTTGTGTTTCGAATTCATGTGAGTTGGAAACTACACTTAAATCCATATCTATAATATATGACATCTCAAACAAAAAGTCAAGCATTTTTAGTGTAGTTATTACAATTATTCTAAAATGTCACTAACGACGGGCTAGCAGAAGTTTACATTCCTTAACAATCTGTTCTTTAGAATTTTTTTGGAGGATAAAATCCCAAGGATTTATCGTTTCAAAATCACGTTTTTCGAGGGCAATTTTGTCAAAATCAGAAATTTTTCCTTGTTTAATAAAATCCTTCATAGCGGATTTAAAAGCACCAATATTGCCGCCACTGTTGTAAACTTCGACGATATAGTCGAATAATTCCCGACCGCCTCTTGAGAGAAGTGCTTGAACGTAGTCCCATTTTACGGGCGAAATGGAAATTTTCACGCCGATTTTTCGCATTTCTTTTTGAAGAAAGTCGAATTTTTTCTCCAAAGATTTAGAATTTTCTTTTTTCATAAACTGAAAGGGGGTGTGGGCTTTCGGGACAAACGATGAGAAGCCGAAGGAGATGTCGAAACTTTTATTTTCGGATTTAAGTTCACGAGCGAAATCGACGAGGGCCTGAATATCCTCTTGAGTTTCAGTCGGAAGTCCAATCATACCGTAAATTTTTACCCCTTTGAATCCATATTCTCGGAGTTTTTTGACGGTATTTTTGAACAATTCGTTTGTAATATTTTTGTTAATAACTTTTCTAAGGCTGTCAGAACCTGCTTCAAGGGCGAGGGTAGCGTGTTTCTGACCACAACGCACCAAAGTTCTCGCAACGCTATCTGAGACGCCGTCAGCACGCAATGACGAGACGGAAAGTTCGAGGTCGGGAATTTCTTCTGTCTTGTTATAAACATAGTCGCAAAGTTCGTCGATATAAGGGTGAGCACCGACAGCAGCACCTAAAAAAGCGATTTTGTGGGTATAATTCAGGGCATTTTCGATTTTTGAGATTATCAAAGTTTTGTCACAAGTCCGATATGGGTTGTTGAGAAAAGATGTATTACAAAAACCGCACCTTTGTGGGCAACCACGGGCAACTTCAACGATAAATGTATTTTTAAAAAATGTATTTTCGGTTAAAATCGGTGTTGTCACACATTTTCCACAAAGCGAATCCGTCCATTTACGCACGGTATAAGGTTTTCCGTCCAAAGTGAGCATGCCTTTTTCTGAATCAAATTTTGTCAAAGAAGGAACGTAAACGCCTTCGATTTTTGATAAAATTTCGAGAATTTCTTTCCGTGATTTTCCTTTGTTCATGCGGATTGTGTCAGTAATTTCTTTTGATTTATTTTCAGCATCGCCAAGTTCAATGTAGTCGAAAATTTGTGCAAACGGTTCAGGATTAGAACTCACTACAGGACCACCCGCATAAATCAATGGGCAACCTTCTTCTCGGTCTTTTGAGTTAAAAGGGATATGGAATTTTTCCAAAATCTTGAAAATTCCGAGAAAATCAAGTTCAAACGAAAAGGAAAATCCGAGCAAATCGACCTTTCGAGCATCGATTTGAGTAGTTGTCGTATCGGTAAAAATCCTTTCTGCGTTGATATTTTCGTCCTTGTCCATTGTTTCAAAGACTGTCAAGAAACCCAGAGCGGACATGCCGAGGTTTGAAACGGCAGGGAAGGCAATCCATACGTTCAAATTGTCATTCGAAAAAGGTTTTCTATCGTACAGAAAAACTTCGCCCATTATGATTGTTTTCCCGAATTGATTGTTTTGATGTAAAGTTCATCAAAAATTGTTATAACAGTTGCGGCGATTGCAGGAGCAATGATGACGCCCCAAACGCCCAAACATTTAGCACAAACGAAGAACGAGAAAAGCACAACAATCGGGTGAAGTTGCATAAATTTTCCAAAAACTACAGGGCGGACAAGTTGGTTCGAAATCCACTGTGCTACGAGGTAGACGGCAATCGTTGGCAAAATCCAAATCCAGCCATTTGCCGCAGCGGAAGCACAACCCAAAATCAAAGCAATGGTTGGTCCAACAATCGGAATTATATCCAAAATTCCAGCAATTATACCGAGCAAAAACGAATATTTTACATGACAAAGCATCAAGCCCAATACTGTGAAAAATGCGACTGTCGACATCGAAAGAACTTGTGCAAAAACGTAACCGCCGACCTTTGTTTCAATAGCGGTAATAATTTCCGCCGCACGATCTTTCATTTTTGGAGGAAACCAAAGCAAAATACTTTGATTGATTTCACGTTTTTCCCAAACGAGGTAAAAAATAATCATCGCAAGGGACAAAAGCACCGTCATACCGTCGATTATGCCCATTGTAATGCTGACCGATTTGTCGATGATATTTGTTGCAACCGAACCTGAATCGATGTTGGCATTGTCAGTCGAAATAAAATCGTTCAACTTGTAACCAGCGACCGAAGTTGTATTGACCCAATCCGAAAGGTTTCGCAAGGCATCAGGAATAAGTGAAAACAACGTTTTGAATTCTTTTATTGCCACAAAAAATACCGGCAAAAATACCACGAGCAAAATTGCCGTTGCCAATATCAAAACTATCGTCGTCGCCATAGCACGAGGCATTTTTGTTTCTAATTTGTCCACAATTGGGTTGAGCGAACAAGCAATTACAAATGCTCCGAAAAATAGCAAAGCGATTTCTTTTATTTGCACAATCGCCCAAATCACAAACAGTGCAAGCAATATAAACAAAACTGTTCTGAATGTATTATTGTTTTTGAAAAACATCTTTCCTCGTTTCTAAAAATTTTGCGAAAATATTTGCCATAATTTTGTTTCGCTAAAACGGATTTTTCATCACCATTTCGGCGATAAAATTGCCCAAAATCAATGGCGTTCAAATTATACAACAAAAAAGCGGACAGATAAATCCGTCCGCCTCTTTTAATTTCATCTTTGCAAAATTAGAATGAAACGATGATTTCTTCGTTCGGGTTCAATGCTGCATTGTTAGATGCTTTCGGGTATACGAGGTAAACAACTTCGTCAGTAAGTTCGTTAACTACACCAAATGTGCCGCTAACTGCTGTTTTTCCAACTTCGTAAACACCTTTACCCAAAGCATAGATGCCGTTTCCACCGCTCTTAAGACCTGAGCCGAGGTGACCTGTCATAGGTTCTACCATTACATCTGAAACATCATCGCCGAATTCTTCAACTCTGTTTGCTGCAATGTTAACAACTTGTGCACCTGAACGACCTGCTACGCCACAAACTCTTGCTGCAGCAGAGAACGGAGCACCGAATACTCTTGCAACAACGTTCGGGTTCTTAGTTTGTCCGACAACTTCGGCACCTGCTGTTTTTGCAGGTAAGTTAACGGCAACTTTTGAACCTTTGTTTTTGATTGTTTCGAATTTAACTTTAACGTAACCGGGGTGGTTCAAACCGGGACGTTTAACTTCCATTACACGACCAGTAACTGTTGAACCTACTGCGTATGTTTCGCCAGCAACTGTAATTTCTTTTGTTGTTCTTGCTGTGAACAATTCGTTAACATTTGAGTGCTTAGCACTTACTCTGCTGTTCATCTTCATAGCGATTGTTGAATTTGCAAAGTCTTTGCAAACTTGAGGAGCGTTAGCATCAACTGACAACTTACCTGATGCCAAGTATGTCTTCAATGCACTTACCAAGTATGCAACTTGTTCTTTTGTCAAATATTCGTCTTCGATAACTTTCTTTTGATCAGGAACTTCTGCGAGCAAGCCAGAACCAACCGTTTCTTTTGCTGCATTTACTGACCAAAGCGGAATGTATTGAATTTCTTGGTTGTTGAGAACAACATCAACGCCGTTTGTATTTACGTCAACGATTTGAGCGATTGTTGCAAATACTTCTGCTTTTGTAACTCTTTGATCAGGTCTGAATTTGTTATCAGGGTAACCAATCATCAAGCCTGTATCTTGTGCAGTTTCAATCCATGCTTCTGCCCAGTAATCTTTTGTTACGTCTGTATATGCTTTTCTTGTTGAAACTTGTCTGCCTGAAGCAAAACTTTCAGCCAAAATTACAGCCAATTCCGAACGGAGAACAGGCATCTTTGTATCCCAGTCACCGCAGTTGTATTGTGCTTTTTTAACTGTGTTCAAAACATCTGATGCCATTGAGTCAATCAAAACGTTTGATTTACCAGCGATTGCTGTTTTAGTTGTTTGTGCAACTTCACCACCTACAACGTAGTTTGCATTTGTTGTAGCGTAAACATTTGCTTGTGAACCGAACAATGTCGGGTGAGCATAAGTTTCGACTTGAGTGTCTGCAGCATTTGCAACGAGTGAAACACTACCCGTGATAACTGCTGCTGTTAATAACTTTTTAAAGTTGTTCATTGAGTTTATCTCCTATACTATTCGATAATTTTCCTCAGTAATTATGTACCAATTTAGCAAAATAGTCAACAAAAATTTACAATTTGATTTTAAATACAAAAATACCCTTGAATATTGAAAACACGCATGTTTTGAGAATTCTTATTTTAAATATTTTCTCCTCTAAACGGACGATTTTTTTATTTATAAAATTTTCCGCTAATTTGAATTATAATAATCAAAGAAAGGTTTTATCGTGATTAGACGGATTTGCAAATTTATTTTAATAATATTTTGCCTCTACATCGGTGTTTGGCTTATGAGAAACCTCGATTTTAATTCCGTTTTTACAAAAACTGGAGCAATGATTAGATATGAATTTTCAAAAGAAAATATCGAGCAATGCCTCATTAGAGTGAACGAAATCAGAAAAAACCATTTCAGATAAACATGACTTTTTTTGTATTAAAATATTTGTATGGCAAGAATTAAACAACTTTCGGTAAATTTAATAAACCAAATCGCAGCGGGCGAGGTCATTGAGAGACCCTCTTCCGTCGTGAAAGAACTTGTCGAAAATTCTATCGATGCCGGAAGTTCAAAAATCGAAATTTCAGTAACAAACGAATGTCGAAACATTAGAATTGCCGACAACGGTTGCGGTATCCACCCTGACGATGTCTATGTCGCATTTGCAAAACATGCAACGAGCAAAATCTCCGACGAAAAAGACCTCTGGGACATTCATACCCTCGGTTTTCGTGGTGAAGCACTCGCAAGTATCTGCTCAATCGCTAAAGGCA
>OMSS01000217.1 GCA_900313795.1 uncultured bacterium
AAATGGCTGACGTTAACCAAATTGTCGAGAGAAAAAGAAAAGATAATTTGTTGCAAAATTCAAACGACCAAACCACTTCTCAAATATCAAAGAAAGATGTACCGCAAGTCAAGATTAATATCTCAAAACCTCAACCAACTTACAAAGAGGAAGAACGTGCGTATTATGTTGATGAACAAAAGTTGGGCGAGTTCTTTTCTTCTAAAAAACAAGCACAATCAAGTGATGAACAACAAGTTACCGTTTCTAAGAAGTCAAATAAGGTTCAAAGTTATAAACCTAAAAATCCACCTGCACCAAAAGCCCAAATTCAAGATACTAACGAAGTGACAGAAACTTCTGCACCGACGACAGAACCCGTTTCCGAAACAAACACTCAATCTACACAATATATATTTTAACACAAATGGTGTTATCATTCTGGTGTTAGATTTTTCTTGCTGAATTAGCATGCAACAAATAGTGTTATGTATTGTCTTTTCTATTTTTTTTGTGTTTTTCAAGCATAACATTTACGTATTTTTTATCGTTGCTGATTAACACAAATAGTGTTAGTTGTTATGGGCAGAGGATAATGACGACAGAGCCGACTGTCATTATGATTGTGCCGAGCATTTTTTTAGCAAAATGACCTTCGTGGAAGAATTTGACACCGAAGAGAAGATTTACGATGGTTGAAAGTTGGAAGAGGGCTAAAGCGTAGCCGACTTTCATATTTTGGAAAACAAAATTTGTTGAAAGTTGCATTATTGCTAAGCCAGCACAAATTATGAGGTATTGTGGGATTTGAGGCTTTTTCATCGGGGTAAATTCTTTTCTTGACAAAAGGATTATAATAAGCGTGAAAAGTGTACCTGTCCAAGCCCACATCATATATGACATTGTTACGCTTGAGAGGAGAATGACTTTTTTGAGAATTACGGCTTCAATGCCTGTTAAAATCAGTGCAGTAAATCTCAAGAGGATATCTTTTCTTTTGAATAATTTCCAAGAGAAACCTTCTGCTTGGGTGTCGAAAACGAACCAACTTCCCCAAATGATTAGAGCCATACCCAAAACGCCGTATAGGCTAGGGATTTCAGCGAGCATAAAGATACCGATGATTAATCCAACAACTGATTTGTAGGAATTTATTGGGCCTAAGATTGAAAGTTCACCTAATTGGAGTGCTTTGACCATACAAGCCCGACCCGTGGCACACAATGCACCTGCGATGAAAGCGTATTTCCAAAAATCGAATGGCATTGATTTCCAATCGAAATGAAATGCAAACGGCACGCAGCAAAGTCCCATTATGAGGTATGAATAGAAACTTGTGAACAGTGACGAACCGCCCGTTGAGACTTTCTTTTCGTACATATTTGCAATGGGATTTGAAAAAATTCTTAATATTATTGCCAATGTGGTTAGAAACATTTTGCACCTCTTTTTGATAATTATATTGCAAAATTTTTTTATTGATTGTTAAATTTTTCAAAAAATTGTTTAATTATTTAAAAAAAATGGTATTATTTTGTTAAATATTCTTATAAGGAGATAAAAATGGGAAATTTAATTAAGTTAATTTTGCTTATTGCAATCGGCTACGGAATTTATTGGGTTTATGAGAATGTTGATTTTGCGAATTTGAAAAATGATACTTCTCAAAAAATTCAAACAGAAAAAACCATTCAACGTGTAACGAAAGGCCGTCAACAAACTTACGACGATGCTCGAGAAGTTACTGACATTAAATATTAATTATTTTTTTTTAATTGAAGTAGCACTTTTTAAGTGCTACTTTTTTGTGAAATAAGTTAGTCAAGGTTGATTTGAAAAGTACCTCTTGAAAACTATTCACTGGATTGCCACATCCTAACAATGATGATTATTGATTAAAGTTTTGAATTTTCTATTGTTTCAGTGTAAAGACGAAGCAATTTGTTTGTTTTCTAATCTATTTCGCACGTTCGTGTAAAAATTGTAATAAAAAAATATCCCAGACACGATAGTCTTGACCTGTTCGCAATAAACGTGTCTGCGTTTGATTGCTTCATAATTTATGATTATTTCGCAATCAAGCCTCGCACTCTGCTCACAGGTCGCTCGACTCGCACTCTGCTCACAGGTCGCTCGAACGTAAAAAACGTTCTCTTCGTTAGTCAAAAAAAATTAAAGAGGACTAAAATTTGTCCTCTTTAATTTACCCCTGACACGATTCGAACGTCACGGCGAGTTTACGGAGCCGAATGTAGATATTGCGTCGCACGTTCGTGTAAAAATTGTAATAAAAATACCCCTGACACGATTGTCTTGACCTGTTCGCAATAAACGTGTCTGCGTTTGATTGCTTCATAATTTATGATTATTTCGCAATCAAGCCTCGCACTCTGCTCACAGGTCGCTCGA
>OMSS01000027.1 GCA_900313795.1 uncultured bacterium
GCTTTATAATTCAAATTTTCATGCGTATGATGACACGTATGATTATGGAAAGAATTTTCGCCCCCCATAATAAACATACATACAAGATTAACAACCAATCCAATAACAGCTATTAAAATAGCATCTGAAAAAGTTATATTTAACGGATTGAAAAATCTGTCCAAAGACTCCCACATAATTCCAATCCCGGTAAAACCGAGTAAAATTGCACTTGTATAACCGCCTGCATTATTGAAATTAAAGTTTTCAAATCCTGGGGGTGGTGTAAAGTCTGAGCCAGATTGCCAATTTGCCCCTAAACTATCGTAACGACTACGTTTTTCCTTATCGGACAAAACTTCGTATGCTTCGTTGATGTTTTTGAATTTTTCAACGGCACTTGGGTCTTTGTTGACGTCTGGGTGGTATTTTCGAGCCAATTTTCTATATGCCGATTTGATTTGTGCTTCGGTTGCATTTCTTTCTACGCCTAATGTTTGATAGTAATCTTGATATTTCATCTTTTCCCTCACTATTTAAATGATAATATAAAAATCGAAAATTTCGTTATTTTTAATTATTTCTTAATTATGAATTTTTATTATTAATTAGACAATCGCTATGCTTGTAGTATAGTTTTTTGTATGTGTAAGTTTTTCAAAATCATATTATTGTCAATATTTTTCTTGACATCGAGTGCGTTTGCAGCAGACTCGAGATATGTTTTGTATCCCAACGGCAGTGCACAAAGTGGTCAAGTTGAAAAACAATCCGTTCATTCTCATGAACCGACGGAAGTTAATATTATGCAACTTGATAATATGATTCCAAATTATGATAAATCCTCAAATAACTCTCAAGGCATAACTTTGCGGGTAAATCCTATCCCTAATGCGGCAAGAGTTCCTGTCGAAGGAATTGTTTACGAAACGAGTGATTTTCCGATTAGTCATATTGACCCAAAAACTGGCGAAAATGGTATAAATACTACATATCCAGGGTTTCGTGGGGCAAATGAATTAATAGTTTACACCCCGACTTACGGACTTCGCACGGGAACAAATGAATTTGGCTCCGAGGCTTCAGTTGTCGGAAATACCGTTGTAAAATTCGGTGGTGCTGATTCAATTATTCCAAATGGCGGTTTTGTCATAAGCGGTCACGGTAAGGCAAAAACTTGGATTCAAAAAAATCTGCTTTTAGGTGCAAAAATTTACGTCGATTTTGACAAGAAGCGTGTATATTCTTACATTACGCCTGATACATACGTTTTTGAGGTCAATGAAAAAATCAAAGATACTCAAGCCGTGATGAACTATTACAGAATGATGGACGCTGAATATGATGGACGTCGGGCAATTAGTTTTCTTAATCGTGCGAAAGATTATTTACGCCGTGCAGAACGCCGTCCCGACAGAGCAAGCGGCTATATTACTCAGGCAAAAGTTTGTGTAAATTCTGCTCTTGAAAATGCAATTCCGTACAGGGAAGATGAATTTAAGGGTATTTGGATACGTCCTGTTGAGCATAATGAGACGGAAATCGCCCTTGCTGTTGAAAAATTGAAAGAAGCAGGCGTAAAAAACGTATTTTTGGAAACATATTTTCATGGAATGACAATTTATCCGAGTGAAGTTATGGCAAGATACGGTTTTATTCCTCAAAGGGGCGAATTTATTGGCTTTGACCCACTTGCAGTTTGGATAAAAGAATGTCATAAACATGATATAAAATTGCACATTTGGTTTGAAACTTTCTATCTTGGCAACAAACCGCCGAGATGCAGTCAAAAACACATCTTGTCCGTAAATCCTGAATGGGCAAACAAGACAAAAATACTGGCGGATTCTGACGAAATTTCTAAATCTTCGGCAGAGTGGAACGGATATTTTCTTGATCCTGCAAATCCGGAAGTCCAACAATTTTTGTGCGAATTGATGTCAGAAATGTTCCAAAAGTACCGCCCTGACGGAATTAATCTCGATTACATCAGATATCCTTTGGGGGCACAAAATAGAACTGATGCTTCGAAAGGCACTGAATGGGGATATACGAAAATTGCCCGTGAAGAATTTCAAGAATTATACGGCGTAGACCCAGTAACCTTAAAAGTTGCAGACCCTTTGAGAAAGGTTTGGTTCGAGTATAGACAAAATAAAGTTACTGATTTTGTCGAAATTACAAGAAATTTAACAAAAAAATATAACGTAACCTTTACTACAGTAGTGTTTACGGATAAAACAAAAAGTCTCGAGACAAAAATGCAGGATTGGCAAACTTGGAGCAGAAGAAATCTCGTAGATGCTTTCACTCCAATGATTTTGACTACTGATAGAAAAACTGCATCGACAATTGTTCGAGAAATGAAAAACAGTATGACTCCCTCAACAAAACTCTATATGGGCATTTATGTAATGTATATGGATGCTCCCGTGGACGAACTTTTAATGCAAATTCACGAGATGAGAAAAATGCACGCAAATGGCGTGGTGTTCTTTGATTATGCACATTTCGCCGAAAAATACCGTGATGCACTGTCTGTAAGAGCATTTAACCCCGAAAGGAGATAAATTATGGCTAAAATAAAATTTACTAAAATGCAAGGTTTGGGCAATGACTTTGTTGTTTTAGATTATGAAGAATACAAAAAATCAAACATGGACAAAGCAGAACTTGCAAAATGCTTGTGTGACCGCCATTTTGGGGTTGGTGCAGATGGATTGATGATAGTTAACCCTAACCCTGAAAATGCTGAAACTGGTTGGTTTTTCTATAATTCTGACGGTTCGATTGCACAAATGTGCGGAAATGGTATCAGATGTTTTGCAAAATATGTTCACGAAAAAGGTTTGATTGACAAAACAGAATTTAGTGTGGATACGCTTGCAGGCAAAATTATTCCGAAACTCAACAACGACGGCTCTGTTACGGTTGATATGAACAAACCAGTCCTTGAGCCTGAAAAAATTCCAGCGAATGTTTCTTCAAATTTGAATTTTGAAGTAGTTTCTTGTGGAGAAAAATTTGTCGCAAATGCTGTCAGCATGGGCAATCCACACTGTATTATTTTTACTGATAAAGATACAAAATCAGCAGCGTTGAAATATGGTTCTGAAGTTGAAAATAGCCCGATTTTTCCAGAAAAAACGAATGTTGAATTTATAAAAATTCTTTCTCGTTCTGAAATCAATCTTGATGTTTGGGAAAGAGGCTGTGGCATTACTCTTGCTTGCGGTACAGGTGCTTGTGCATCTGTCGTTGCGGGAATTTTGAACGGATATCTTGATAACAAGGTTAAGGTCAATCTCCCTGGAGGTGCACTTATAATCGAATGGAACGGCTCAAAAAATGATGCCGATCACAGTGTTTTTATGACAGGGCCTGCAACTTTTGCTTTTGTTGGCGAAATTGAAGTATAGCCTTGAAAATCGGTACAATCGGTAAGTTGATTTTTCCCAAAGAGAAAGTAAAATTTATTTATGACACTTTTGAAAATCGAAAACTTAAATGTCTTTTTTAACCTGCAATCAGGCAGGTTTCAGGCATTGCACGATGTTTCTTTGGAACTTGATGAGGGAAAAATCCTTGCACTTGTAGGCGAATCAGGTTCTGGAAAATCAATGACGGCAATGTCGATTTTGAATTTACTCCCAAATACGGCACAGATTGACTCGGGAAAGATTTTTTATAAAGGTGAAAATTTGTTAGATTTTTCGCCAAAACAAATGCAAAAAATACGAGGAAAAGAAATCGCCTTGATTCCGCAAGATCCCATGACCTCTTTAAATCCGCTTTATACTATTGGAAATCAACTTTTGGAAGTTATTAATCTTCATAAAGGTTTGTATGGCAAAGATGCTGAAAAATATGCTATTGAGGCACTTGATGCGGTCAAAATGCCTGATGCTAAAGAACGATTGAATGCTTATCCTCACCAACTTTCAGGCGGAATGAGACAACGGGTTGCAATTGCGGCTGCACTTGCTTGTGATGCAAAAATTATTATCGCAGATGAGCCTACAACGGCACTCGATGTGACTGTTCAGGCACAAATTATTTCGCTTTTGAATGAAATTAAAAATAATTTTGGTACATCTGTGATTTTGATTTCTCACGATTTGGCTCTTGTGTGTGAAAATGCAGATGATACGGCGGTTATGTATGCCGGTTCTGTCGTTGAATATTGTCATGGAAAAGATTTGTTCTTTAATCCAAAACACCCGTATACACAAGCATTGATTGCATCTTTGCCCAATGTTAATAATGAAAATTTGAAAACTATCACGGGAATGCCACCCTCAATTCGAGATAACTTCGTCGGCTGCCCGTTTGCACTAAGATGTGACAAAAAATTTGACGAATGTGAAAAAATTAAACCGACTTTGAAACAAATTTCTGAAAACACTGCTGTTTCGTGCTTGTTATACGAAAATTCTCTCTAATTTTGCTTGATTTTTAGCAAAAAAAATGTTTGCCGAATTGTAGCAAACATCAAATAAACACGAGGATATTAGAGAGAGAGAGTAAATCTTGTTTATCGGCTCTACTACTGCTTTAGAGAGCCATTTGAAATATCCTCTTTACTCTTTTATAAAGTATTTTTCTCTTCAAAAATTGCCTATTTTTTTACAAAAAATTAGAAAACCCCATGGTGGTGGGGCTTTGCGTAATTGAATTTGTTTTAATAAAAGTTAATAAAATCCGGAAATGCTTATGAATAGTAACTTTTAACGATTGCTTTGATTGTTTCGTTTTTAAGGTTAGAAAGGATTTCGTCCTTGTCGGTATAAGAAAGTGCATCAAATTGTTTAAGAGTTGAAAGTCCTTCGCAAATGAGGGTTTCGTCATCATTTTCATAAATCATGTCTAAAATTTGAGGAACGGCAGATTTTATTTCAAAATCTTTAATTACCCCAAGTGCAGACATTGCACGGGTTTTGTCCTTGTTTAATTCTTCACTGACGAGTGATTTCAAATGGGACCAAAATCCGTCTCCGAAACAGTTCAAAAGCCCTTCGACAGTAATTAATTCGTCCTTTGTGTTTTTATCTTCGTCAAAGGTATACTCGTCACTTCCGCAAATTGTTGCAAATTTTGATTTTGCACGAAGTAAAACCGTTGCAACTCTTGACTTTAAGTCGCCATTGCAAAGTTCTGATAACATTCCGAATACATCATAAAGTTCAAAATCAAAAACTTGCGAAAGCGGCAAAATTTCTCCGAAACCGACCAAAATATTATCAATTACGGTCAAAGCATTTTCCAAATCTTCTTTGATTAACGTCGGAAGTGGTGTCAAATAAGCGATTTTGCCTGCAAAATTTTCGGGCATGCCCGATTTTTTAAGCACCTCAAAAATTTTTTTCATTGGAGGTTTTTTGATGTATGAAACGAAGAAATTTAAACCTTTTAAAGTTTCAAAATCATCGTCACTGTTGAGTTTTTCAAGTGCAATCAAATAAGATTTTTGCTCGTTCAAAACTCCCAGTGCAGATGCACTTGCATCGGCAAGATTTTCGTCCTCATCAAAGGCATTTTGGATTAATTCTTTCACTGCCAAAAGATCGGGCGAAAGTTCGTAAAACCTTGTTGCGTAAGTCTTTTGAGCGGTAGAACCGTTCTTTAGCAAATCAAGCATAACAGGTTTGATTTCTTCATTGCCAAAAACTTTGAAAGCAGAAGCGAAAACCCTGTCATAATCTTGTGAATAGACATTTAGGAAGTTCAAAAGATTTTTATAATTTGATGCCCTTAAAGATTTCTCAAAACGCTTGCAAACATTATCTTTTATGAAAGGAAAGAGAAAATCGGATTGTTTAACAAGTTCCTCAAAAACGTTTACGTCAGAGGAATTAATCATCTCGACGACAGCCTCAACCGCTTTGTTTTCGTCCTTTGCTGTGATAGTTTTTACTTTTTGCTTAATATTTTTCATGTCAAAATTATACCATGTTTTTGGCAAATTTGTAATAATCATTGCAATTTCAATCGTCTGTATTAAAAAAGAAAACCACCGAATCGTGTGAAACGGTGGAATATTTTAACATTAAATCCCAAAAAATAGCACGGGACAGATTCGAACTGTCGACATCACGGGTATGAGCCGTGTGCTCTAACCAACTGAGCTACCGTGCCATACCTCTTATTATTCTTGCTGAAAAAATTTTTTCAACCCCTTTGTTACAAAAACATGACTTTTTTGTTGAAAATTGATAAAATATATCTCGTGAACTCCACTCGGGCAGTTTATTTTTTGTCAAATTTTATTAAATTGAAACAAAAACGAGGGCTTATGAGAAAAATTTTATCGTTAATTTTGATATTGTTCATAACTTCGACCTCTGCATTTGCAGGTGAAATCGTTAAATCGAAGTTAAAAAACGGACAAACAGTTATTGTTAAAGAGGTTAAGAACAATCCGATTGTTATGATTGACACTTGGGTCAAAACGGGTTCGATAGATGAAAACGATTGTAACAACGGGGTTGCTCACTTTTTGGAGCATTTGTTTTTCAAAGGTTCAAAAAATTATCCTGACAACCAGTTTGATAAAATTTTAGAGTCTAAAGGTGCATCGACAAATGCCGCAACCAGCAAGGATTTTACTCATTTTCACATTTTAATTCCTTCAAAAGATTTTGAAACGGCATTGAAACTCCATGCCGACATGCTCACAAACCCTCTCGTTCCGCCAGTTGAACTGAATAAGGAACGTCAGGTTGTAATTCGTGAAATCGAGCGTAGTAACGATAATCCGCAAAGAATTTTGTATAACAATTTTACGAAATCTCTTTACAAACAACACCCTTATCGTAGGGAAGTCCTTGGTACAAAAGAGATTATCGCCAATATTTCTCGTGAAGAAATTATGAATTTTTACCAAAAACATTACGCCCCTGAAAATATGATTACGGTCATTGTAGGAGACGTAAATGCACAAGATGCAAACGTTTTGGTTCAAAAATATTTTTCAAACGGATTGAAAACCGAAAAACCTCAAAAACGTAATTATAAGCAAGACAAACGTCCCGAAAAGCAAGTGGTTGTTACCTCTCAACAAGACATAAACACAACGTACATGCTTATGGGTTTCAAGTGTGGTCAAAAAATTACGGACAAAGATTCCTATGCACTTGATTTGTTGGCAACATTGATGGGAGATGGTCGCTCTTCTGTGCTTTATAAAGAATTGAAGGACAAAAGTCGCTTAGTACAAGGCGTTTCGGCTGGTCATTCTTCAAGTTTAGAAGATTCAATTTTCTTTGTTTCCGCCAATTTGAACGGGCAAAATCTTTCAAAAGTTGAAAACAAAGTTTTTGACATAATAAAAGATTTTCAGACGAAAAATGTTGCACCGTCGGACTTAGAGCGAGCAAAGAAAATGATTGAGCGTGACACTCTTTACACTCGAGAATCCGTTTCTGCAACTGCATCTGAAATCGGCTATTGCACTTTATTGACGGGCGATTGGAACTTTTACAACGATTATCTTTCGAACATCAAAAAAGTGACGGTGGAAGATATCAAAAAAGTTGCTCAAAAATATCTCGACAAAAACCATGCCATAATTTCTGTTGTTAATCCGAAAACTCAACAGCCACAAGATGAAGAGACGAAATCTTGTGCGGTTGAAGAATCAAAAACAGTTACCGTTTCTCCGGAAAAATACTACAAACCGAAGGCTCACGATGGTGTTGTGACAAGCACTTCCGGTAATTTAAAGAAACTTTTGATTGATAACGATGCAACTTTGCTCACTGACATTCACAAAAACAATGAAATCATTGCAATGACGGTGAAAGTTAAGGGTGGAAATTATATTGACAAAACAAGAGGGCTTTCTTCAATCCTAGGAAACGTTATGCTTAAAGGAACTGAGCGTTATCCGAAAGATGATTTTGTGCGAATCACAGAAGAAAACGGCATAAAGATTTTTACCGAAGCGGACAAGGAATATTTTACCTTGACAATGCAATGTGCAAAGCCTGATTTGCCGCTTGCTATCGATGTTTTGAACCAAGTTGTAAATCATGCGACATTGTCTGCTGATGAGATTGAAAAGGCAAAAAATGATGCAATTTATGCCATAAAACAATCCCGTGACAGTGCGACAAACGTTGCATTTGAGGAGATTTCGTCTGCACTTTGGCAAAATACTTTCTACGACACAACGGGCAAACTTTTAGAAAAAAACATTCCGACAATCACTCCGAACGATGTTCAAACACGCTATGCGACTTTATTTGACCCGAAAAACACTGTTGTTGCGGTTTGTGGAGATGTTACAGAACAAGAAATGATTAATCTTGTTGGGGATATTTTTAACTCGAAAAATACCGCCAAGATTGACTATTCCGATTATCAAAATCTTTTTAAACCGATTGAGAAAACTGAAACAATTGTAAAAAATCAAGGTAACGAGGCTGCTTGGGTCGTAATCGGCTGGAAAACGGACAGTATTGTTGACCAAAAAGATCGTGCGGTTGTCCGTGTGATTAATGCAATTTTAGGTTCGGGTATGAGTTCGAGATTGTTTACTGAAGTAAGGGCACAAAAAGGCTTGGCGTATGCGGTTGCATCGACAATTCCTTCTGGCGTAAATCAAGGTGCGTTTATGGTTTACATCGGAACTGACCCCAAAAAGGTTGATAGTGCTGAAGAAGCAATGCTTTTCGAGGTTGACAGATTGAAGAAGGAATTCGTTTCTGAAGAAGAACTTGAAAATGCAAAAAATAAGGTCAAGGGAAGTGCAATTCTTGCACAAGAGTTGAATTCTGATAAGGCAGACACGATGGCGATTTCTGAAGTTTTCGGCAACGGTTACGATTTTTATAACGGACGATTTGACGAACTCATTGATGAGGTGACTTTGACCGATATCATTGCTGTTGCGAACAAATATTTTTCGAAACCTTATGTCGTAAGCAAAGTTCTTCCGAAAAAGTAATTTTCAAAATCGAAAATTTGTCGTATAATATCACCAAGGGCAAATGATGAATACGGCTGTTGTTAAAGACCAAGAATTTATTATTATTTCCTCAGAAGTCACAAACGCTGCAAAGGGCGTTGTGACAGAGGTTTTTGACGATGAAAGTTTTTCTCTTGAATTGAAAAGTTCGGAGAGATATTCTGCTAATGAAAAAGTTGATTTGTTCGCTGTTTCGGGCAGTGGGGTAATCTGTTTAGAATCGGAGTTGAAATCCGTTGTTGGAAAGACTTTGATGGTCTTGAAGCCTTTTAAAGAAAAAGATATTCAAAGAAGAGAGTATTTGCGGGTCGAACTTAACAAAAATATTCTTATTTATACCGATGAAAAGACAATCCGTGCAACCGTTTTGGATATTTCAGCAGGTGGTGCTGCGATGATAACCGATACGGAAATGAAAAAGGATTTTGACTATAAATTTGATATTACTTTGGAAAAAGATATCTTGATTTCTTGCAAATTCCGCCCGATTAGAGTAAATTTGAAGGAAGAAAACAAATATTTTGTTTCGGGCAAATTTACGTTAATCAAAAACATTGACAGGGTTGCGATTATGCAATTCTGTATGAAAAAAACGTCTGAAAATCAGAATAAATAGCAGGTAAAGAAAAATGTCAAAACCGACAACTAAAAAGAACGCTAAACCAATGAAAAAAGCACCTATAAACCCTGACAAGAAAAGTTTCGTGGAAGTCATTGGTACAGAATTAGGATATATCAAACGAGGTGAAAAGCACTTGAATGCCGATTTTATGGGCGGTATTTTACTGATGTTAATCACCATTTTGCTGATTTTAGGGCTTGCGATTTTCACTGCGGTTAAAGATATCGAGAACGGGTTTGAAGAACGTAATTTCAGTATGTTGAAAACTCTTGCGAATAATATTTATTCGAAAATTGATTCTTCTTATGATGAAAACAACCTCGAACCTCTTCAAAACGTTGTTGACGGTTTTAGAAACAATAAAGCAGTTGCGTATTTGTTAGTTTTGGATGAGGACGGAAATGTTTTAGGTTCAACGTTTGCACTTCCAAAACCTGAGATTGACGTTGTGACAAACAGAGTAGCGACACAATTCTTATCGCAGGTTGGAATTACCGATACGATTGATTTTGACGGCAAAAAATGTGGTGCTGTAACGGTTTTTGTCGGATTTAACAACGACAAAATGTTTTCTGATAAAATTTCAGAACTTGTTTAGGAGGTAAGTTATGAATCCTTTTATATCAAAAAACGTAACGTTGCAAAGGACAATGAGGGCGTGCCAATTATAACATTTGGCGAGCCCGTAGAGGTTAAGGGCGAAGTTTGGCCAGCAACGAGCAAACGGCAAATTGAAACGTACGGCGATAGGATTAACGACATTGCCAACGTACATTTGCAAGGGCAATATACAATTACTGAGCAAAACGGGGCTGTTGTTGCCGTGCTGGCTGATGATATAACGCTGGAGTTGGGCGACGGTTTTTATATTTTCCGTGACAAAGACGAGCCGACGCCAGATTATATTATTTTGTCAATAACA
>OMSS01000062.1 GCA_900313795.1 uncultured bacterium
ATTTTAAGACATCATTTGTCTCTTTTTTGTTATCAATCATTGGCTCGAAGTCGGTGTCTTGTGGAATATTCGTTGGAATTGAGAAGGATTTGAAATCATCGTCTTCGTCCTCGTTGATAACCACGAAATCGTCATCGCCACTATTTGTGTTATTAATGAATTTTAAGACATCATTTGTCTCATTTTTGTTATCAATCGTTGGTTCGAATTCGTTGTCCTGTGGAATATTCGTTGGAATTGAGAAGGACTTAAAATCATCATCTTCGTCTTCGTTTATTATTATAAAATCGTCATTGCTACTATTTGTGTCATCTGTAAAGTTAAGAACATCGTTTGCTCCTTTCTTATTTGTTTTAGCAATGTCGTTTTCTTCTTCGTCGTCGATGATGATTAAATCGTCGTTTTCTTTTGTGCTAACACCAATAGTGTTATCTTTTGCAACAGAAGGTTTTTGTGGGGTTGGAGGTTTAGTCGTATCTTCATTTATGTAATATAAATCGTCTTCTTTGCTGTCAACACTAATAGTGTTATTAGACTCGCTGATAGGTTTTTCGGCGTTTAAGTATGGGTTTGTTGTTAAAGAATCACCCACGTTGCTTAGTTCAGAAACAATTTTTGCACTTGTTGAAAGATTTTTCAGCATATCGGAAGTGTTTTCTGTTGCTATTTTTGCAGCAGTGCCGAGGGCATCTTTTGTGATGTTCTTGGTAATATTTTTCGCTATTGTTTCTTTGCTATCGTCTTCAAAATCGTCAATCAAACTTGAGGCTGCAATTCCTGCATCTTCAATCGTTGATGGGATTACGCTTTGCTGTTGTTCGTCATCTTCGTCCACAATATCCAAGTCAACTGCATCAAAGTGAACTAAATCTTCATCATTAACTTCAGCTTCTTCATCGTCAATAATATCAAGAGTTTCAGGTGTTTCTATAACTTTTGTGTCGTCTGATATAATTTCGAGGTCGTCGGTTTCTTCTTGTGGTTTTTCGTCCACAACGATTAAATCTTCGTCCTTCGTTGTATTTTCATATTCAAGCTCGAACGGCATGGAATCATCAATAATTTCAGGTTCTTTCTCTTCTTCATTTTTGCCTTGTAAAATGCTTGCAGAGAGTTCCTCGTGAAGATTTATCGATGGTGTATTTTCATCTTCTTTATTGGCTTTTAAGGGGATTTCAATACCCAAAACATCGTTATCCTCGTCGACAATTTCTATGACGTCGTCTTTTTCGTCTTGTTCTTCGTTTTCCTCGTAATAAACAACGTTGTCCATCGAGTTAGGGAGTTCATTTTCGTCTTTTTTCGGAGCGAGAATGTTTAAGTCATCGTTATCATCTTCAATGGTAATGATATCGTCGTAGTCGTTGTCTTCAGTAACTTTTTGATTTTGTGATGATTTTATTTGTGAGGCAAACTCTGGTTCATCTACGCTTTTTTCTTCATCAAGTAAAATCAACTCATCTGTTGTTGAGACTGGTGTTTCAGGTTGCGGATTGAGTTGTTCTGCGAATTTTGGCTTATCGACGTCAGTTTTTTCTGAGTGAAGAATGTTGACTTCTTTTGTCGGAATTGTTTTGTCCAAAGTGTTGTTTTCATTGATGTTTAGGACTTCGTCCTCTTCTTCAATTTCGATTGGTTCATCGTTTTTTTGAGTTGATTTTGGTATATAGTCAAAATCCAAGTTCAAATCGTCTTTTTGTGGCTCTTGTTCAATGTCAGTACCTTCGGGCAAGCCTTCGGCGTAGTATTCTGGGTTAATTGAGCCACTGTATGTAATGCTTTTTTCTTCGGGGGTAAGTTCTTGTGCCACTGGCTTTTTGACCGATTTTGCAATATCTGACATAACGTTGTCGAGCATGCTTGTTTTTTTCGGTCTATCGCCCATAAGATCGAAGATTTTTTGATTTTTATTTTTCCCGTAAAGAATTTGAAGTGGGTCTTCAATGGCTGATTTTATTTGTTTTCCTCCAACATTTTTGTCATCTTCGTCCTCATCGTATTCATCTTTTTCTTTTTCAATTTGGATTGTATATTCTTTGAAATCCTTGTATTTAGGGTCGTTTACCGCTACTGCGGCAACTATGTCGAGGGTGTTGTCGTTAAGAACTTCGGGGAATTTTTTTGTTTCTTTTGCAATCATTTCGTAGTCGAAAAATTCGACGAGTTCCGAGCGACATTCTTTACATTCGATTAAGTGAGTAATCAATCGTTTTTTTGACGTGTCGTCCAAAACTCCGTCAAGGTAGTCGATGAAAAATGATACGAAAAGACCGTGGCTTTTTTCAGAAATCTCTTCGGGCTTAATGCTGCTGAGCAATTCTTCAACCATTGCGGGTGATTCGAGATTTTTGATATCACAAACGTAATGGTTTCCGTTTTCGACCGATTTAGGCACTTTGTCCCCTTCAAAACAGCCTAAAAATTTGACCTTTTTTGTCGTTTGATTATAATCTGCGACGACATATAATTCTGGCACAACGTCAAAAATGGTGTGGTTTTTCGGTATAAGGACATATTGACCGTTTACGACTGGAACAACGTTGATAAACCTTCCATTGCAATGGATATCTGTAAATTCAAATTCTTCGTTCAAAGGTAAAATCTTATAAAGATTTTTGGAAATATCTATGTTAAAGCCTTGTGAATAAAGGTAATCCGCCAATGTATCCATACACAAAAGTGCTTTAAACGCTCTGCGTCTTGAATCTTGGTTAGTTATTTTTGCACAAATTCTCTTAACTGCATTGAAACCTTTTGCGCTTACTCTATATTCTGCCGTGCTTGATAATGTCATCTTTTTGTCCTTACTAAAAATTGTTCCATATAAGAGATGACACTGAAAAAACAAATATTCCAAAAAATGCGTTTTGTAAATATTTTGTTACAATATGCGTTTTTTATTAATCTTTGAAACGAGGGTATGAGCCTGTTACGATTAAGTTTCCGGTGTATTCAGAAGCAAGATTCAGTGCTGCTTCTACTTTTGCATCGGTTTGATGACCTTCGAGGTCGATACTGAAATTGTATTCGCCCATTTTTTTTCTTGACGGACGAGAATCTATGAAGAGCATGTTAATTTTATACATGTTAAATATACTCAAAACGTTGAAAAGTGCACCAGGTTCGTTATTTACGGAGAAGAAAATGCTCGTTTTGTCGTAACCTGTAGAAGGCCGTTCTCCTCTTGCTAAAAGAATAAAGCGGGTTTTGTTGTCCAAAACGTCGTTGATATTTCTATCTAAAATGTTCAGCCCGTATAAATTTGCAGCGACTTCGGCTGCGATTGCAGCATGTGTTTTATCTTTGTCTTGCAAGGATTTTGCGGCTTCGCTGGTTGATGCAGCGGGGGTAATTCTTACGTTTGGAAAATTTTTGCAAAGATAACCGGAGCATTGTCCTAATGCTTGTGCGTGTGAAATAACTTCCTTGATATCCGCTTTATCAGTGGATTTTGACATCAAACAATGATTAATGGGAATGACCGTTTCCGCCACGATTTTGAAATTTTTATCCTCAAGTTTCACAAGATTGTCGATTGTTTCTCGAACAATGCCCTCGATTGAGTTTTCAATCGGCAAAACTGCGATTGCACTTTTATCTTTCTCAATCGCCTTAAACACCGCCGTTATTGGAAATACGGGGATAATGTTTTTTGCTTTGATATCCAAATTCTTAACAAATTTTTGCATTGCTGAGTGTGCATAAGTGCCTTCAGGACCTAAAAAATATAAATTTTCCGCTTCAAAAATATTCATTTTGCTATACTTTATTATTCTGATAAAATTATTTTATCACAGCATTTAAAAATTAAAAAGGATTTGAAATGAGCGAAATTAAATTCGGAACAGACGGCTGGAGAGCCATTATTGACAAGGATTTTACCGACACCAACGTCACAAGAGCATCTTATGCAATCGCAAAATATGTTCTTGACAACTTTGGGCTTGAAAAGAAGATTATTATTGGGTTTGACCCTCGTTTGAAGGCAGATTATTTTGCAAAATTGTGTGCAAATGTTTTCAAAACGGTCGGTTTCAAGGTTTTATTGTCGGAAAAGGTTGTTCCAACACCAGTTCTTGCCTACTCAGCAAAGCTTCAAAACGCTTGTGCCATAATGTTTACTGCTTCTCACAACCCACCTGAATATTTGGGTATGAAATTTATCCCCGACTATGCAGGACCAGCCACAAATGAAATTACTTCAGAAATCGTTGCAAATATTGACAAAGAAGTCGAAACTCAACCGACAGGTTCAATTGAAACATTTAATTTCGTTCCTGATTACATCAATCATATCGAAAAATTAGTTGATTTAAAAAGAATTGCGGAAAGTGGTTTGAAAGTCAATTACGATGCACTTCACGGTGCGGACGGGGTTGTTCTTGTTGAAATTTTTAAAAAATACGGAATCCCTTGTGATGCAACGAATTTAAACTACGACCCCAACTTCGGTGGAAAACTTCCTGAACCTGCTGAAAGATTTTTGGGTGAACTTAAAGAAAAATGCAAACAAACTGGACACGTCGGGTTTAGTAATGACGGTGATGGTGACAGATTTGCACTCGTTGATGAAAACGGAAACTTTGTAACCGCAAATGAAGTCATTGCAATTCTTTTGAAACACTTAAAAGTCAACAAGCACTTCACGGGCAAACTTGTAAAAACAGTTGCAGGCAGCCTTATGCTTGACATTTACGCTAAAAATTTGGGGGTAGAAGTCGTTGAAACTCCTGTTGGTTTCAAGTGGGTCGGTGAGGCGATGAGAACGCACGAAACCATCATTGGTGGCGAAGAATCAGGCGGTTTGAGCGTAAAAGGTCACATTCCCGAAAAAGACGGTATCATTGCGATTTTGCTCATTTGTGAAGCGATTGCTTACACTAAAAAATTAGTCGTCGAACTTCGCAAGGAAATCGTTGACGAGGCTGGTTGCTTATTTATCAATAAACGTAACGATGTTAAACTTTCAAGCGATGAACTTGTAAAATCAGCACTTGAAAAACTTGAAAAAACAGATGCTATAGGCGATTTCAAAATTTTAAGAAAAAATCATGCAGATGGTATCAAACTCTATCTTTCAGATGAAGTAACAAGCATATTAGTTCGAAAGAGTGGTACAGAGCCTCTTTTGAGAATTTATTTCGAATCTGACAGTGATGAAAAAATTAAAAACATGATAGAAAAAGTTGATGAATTAATCAAATAACAAAAAGCCCTGAACTCAATCGGGGCTTTATTTTTGAACTAAAAACTATTTGTTTTCGACAATTTTTTTAAATGCGTTCAAGTCGTCAATAGTATCAATTCCCACAGAGTCGTAAACGACTGGCGAAACCTTGATTTTCATTCCGTTGTACAATGCTCGAAGTTGTTCAAGGCTTTCTGCTCGTTCGATTTTAGGTTGGTCAAGTTTAATCATTTTAAATAACGATTCTCGTCTATAACCGTAAATTCCGATGTGTTTATAAAAATCTGCGATGTCGTAGTTTCTTTCGTACGGAATTTTCGAACGTGAGAAGTACAAAGCGTAGTTATTGCAATCGAAAACGACCTTTACCATATTTGGGTCTTCTTTGTCATCTTCTGCTCGAACAAATGTGCAAAGCGTTGTGATGTCTGCATTTGGGTCGTTTTTAAGGTTTTTTATAACTTCTTCAACGCAAAGGGGGTCAATCATAGGCTCGTCCCCTTGTAGATTCACAATAATGTCGAAATCCGGGTGACGTTCTGCAACTTCTGCAATTCTGTCGCTGCCGCATTTGTGGTTTTCCGAAGTCATTTCGACGTCTGCACCGAAAGATTTTGCGGTGTCAAAAATTTCTTGGTTGTCTGTTGCAATAATCACGGCATCAGCACCTTTAACGGATTTTGCACGTTCCCAAACCCATTGAATTATCGGTTTGTCACAAACTTTGATAAGGGGTTTGCCGTTTAATCTTTTTGAATTATATCTTGCAGGAATAATAATCGCTGTTTTGCCCATTTAGTCCTCTCTTTCTGCGACAAAAGCAACCCATTCTTTTTCTTGGGTCTTTTCCAAAATTTTCAAATTGTTTTTGACAAGTGCATCGTATACAATTTCTGCCTTCTCGTCCAAAATACCGCTCAAGACTGCCTTTCCGCCTATTTTCATAATACGTTTGATATCGGGCATAATGTCTCTTAAAACGTTATGCAAAATGTTTGAAGCCACGAAATCGTAGGTATTATTAGGCAAAACGTCAATTGTTGCGGTTTGAAAATTGATGTCAGCGTGATTAATTTTTGCGTTTTCAATCGCCGTAACTACAGCCTCTCCGTCGTTATCGACCGCATCGATTTTTTTCGCTCCAATTTTTTCTGCACAAATTGCCAAAATTCCCGAGCCGCAGCCAACATCAGCAACCGTATCGCCTTCCTTGACGTACTTTTCGATTGCTTGAGCACAAAGTCTCGTCGTTGCGTGAGTACCAGTTCCAAAAGCATTCCCCGGGTCAAGAATGATAACCTTTTCGCCCTCTTTTGCTTCATATTTTTCCCAACTTGGGCAAATTACAATTTTATCCGAAATGTTTGAAGGTTTCCAGTGTTCTTTCCACTTCTTTGACCAGTCCTCATTGGGTTGTACGGTAATCGTAATATCCCAAGAACCGATATCTTCATTGAAAATTTGTTTTTCAATTATTTCGTCACGTTTTTGGTGAAAAAATGTTTGAACGCTGTCAAAATCGAGGCTTTCGTCCGTGACATAAGCCTTCACGACATCGTAAACTGCTTTTGTAAGTTTTGTTTTTTTGAACTCCTCAATTCCTGTGATAATGCCTTCGCAGTCGAAATTTTCCTGACAAATATCGCAAACGATATCTGCACAAATCGGATTAATTTTAATCGCTATTTCACGATAGGTTTTCATTTGAGGAATACACCTTTCGTTCTGAACTTGTTGTATCTGTCCTCACGTAATTCTTCCGCTGACATCGGCATAAGTTCTTTTAAGCATTTTACGATTTTTTTCTTCAAATGTTTTGCCGTCAAATCTGGGTCGTAATGTGCTCCACCTTGAGGTTCTTTGATGATATCGTCAATGATT
>OMSS01000118.1 GCA_900313795.1 uncultured bacterium
CTTATCCTCATAAGCAACACCCATTGAGTAATAAGCATCAGCGAAATCAGGATTTAACTCAATAGTTTTTTCAAGTGATTTAATCGCCTTGTCATATTTTTTTGCTTGAATATAAACAACCGCAAGGTTGTAATGAGTTTCGAAAACTCTTTCGTCCAAGTCAATACTTGACTCTAGTCTTGCAATAGCATCATCAACACGGCCTTCTGCCATCATTGCTTTCGCATTGTTGTTCAACTCTTGAACTGCAAATTTATTCACACAAGCCGTTGAAAACAAAGTCACGACAAGAATACCTATTATTAATAATGTTTTTTGCATATAAAAATATCTCCACCAAAGTTGTCTATTTGTATATTTTAGTAAATTTTTATTTTTTTTGCAATAATATTAAATTTACGATACAATATGCTTAACAAAGAGGGTAAATTATGAGCGAAGAAGAAAAAATCGTATCACTTTCAGGAGCAAGAAATAAAGTTAAAGCAGAAAAACCAAAGACTGAAAAATCAGGCAATGACAGTAATTTGCCCGAACCTGTATTTTGCAGTTTTTGCGGCAGACCAAATACCCAAGTCTTAAAAATGGTTCAAGGCCCCGGTGTTAACATTTGTTCAGAATGTGCAATGATTGCCGTTCAATATTTAATTATGGAAGATAGAATGCCCTCTGGCGAGGCTCAGGCTATTTTAGACAGTTTTTGGAGTAAAATCAAATAATGGCTTTGAACAAACTTCAAATCAGAGCAAAAATGCTCCCCGTTTTATCGGATTTAAAAGCAGATGCAAGACTTTCTTTCGAAGTTTTTATAGAAAAAACGAAGGAATTTCGTGAAATTGACGATTTCAAAACGATGTTCGAAATCCTCTGCAAAGAAATGTCCAAACAAAATGAGGACAAATACACCGACATTCTCCGTGCAGTTTGCATCGAATTTATTCCAAGAGATAAGTTTGAAGAAATGGCGATGAATGTTTTAGAATCGCCAAATGAACCTGATATTCTTAAATATCAGTTAATACAAATTTTCAAAACTGTCGGCAAAGATATCGACTATCAAGAATTTTTTGAATATTTGAATGATGCAGAAGCAATCATCAACTACGATACCGAAAAACTTCTTGAGCACGCAGTTGTTAACCCCGAAACACAAATCGACTTTTTAGATTTTCTCGCTGCATTACAAACAGAGGACAAAGGGCTTTTGATAAACTCGCTTGCGGAAGATTACACAGGCAACAACCTTGCGAATATTTTAGCCCCGATTTTATACGCCGATTACCCACAAGATGTTTTATTAAAAACAATTGATATTTTGGGCGAAACAAAGTCGCCGCTTGCAATTGACGGACTTGAATTTTTGCACTTAATTACCGATGACGATGTCGTCAGAACAGCGTGCAAAAAAAGTTTGAATATGTTAAAACTTGCTGGTGCAACAAAACAGGCTGCCGATATTTTTTACAAAAAAGTTATGTCCGAATCCACACCCTACAAATGTTACACGGGTGTTCCGGATGGTCACTATAACCAAGGTTTTATTTTCTCAAGAAAACGTGCCGATGGTTCGTTGATGATGTTTTCACTCGTAGTCAGCAAACTCTACGGAATAGTTGATTCTTTCGGATTTTTCAATCTTTCTGAACAAGAATTTGAAAGAATTGCACTAAGATTTTCAAAAGACGAAATCAGATTTGAGGTTTCGCCGGAATACTGCAAAACTTTATTAAACAACGCACTTGATTTGACCAAAACAAGACGAGAAACGATGAAATACGAATTCATTTGCTGGTCAATGTTAATGTGCGACATCGAACCGATGGAACAAAACGAACTCGAATGGGTTCACGAAAATATTACCCCCATTCAATTAAACAAAAAAATCGTAAATCTTTTATACTCGACAAACTATCTCGACAAGTGGTTTTTCACCCCAAAAGATAATGACGAATTTAAAGATTTAATTGACGATTTTATAAATCAGGAAAACTTGACATTCGAATATGTCGAAGAGGCGATAAAAAATTCATTCGACAAAATTTGGACAGAAGAAACGGATGCATTGATGTTACAGAATATCATAACAACCTGCTATCTCTTTGGTTACACTGATTTTACAGATTATGCAAAAATTCTTTACTCAGTTTTGTATAACGAAGAACTCAAACGTGAAATGAAAGAGGAAATGATTAAAAAGAGCATCTATGAGTATCTTTTCAACGAAAAACAACATCACAAAGAATTTCGCTTTCCGACAAATATTTTCCGCCGAAAAGAAGAAAAATCGAAAGAAATCGATATGAAAACGGTGGATAAACTCATCAGTCAAATTGAAGAAAAGTGGGTAACAGAGCAATGATAAGAGTTTTATGCCTTGATGTCGGGACAAAAAGAATAGGAATCGCCGTAAGCGACCCGTTAGGGATAATTGCTTCGCCCATTCCAGCAATCAGCCGCACTCCAGAGGACAAGGCTATTGACAATATTAAAAATCTTTGCAAAAATTACAACGCAAAAACAATCGTAGTTGGATTGCCAAAGCACATGAACGGAACAATCGGAGTTCAAGCGGAAGATTGTATGAACTTTGCAAAGAATTTTGAAGATGAATATGAAATCGTCTTTGAGGACGAAAGACTCACAAGCCGTCAGGCAGAACACAATCTTGCAACTGTCGGAAAAAAATATACAAAAAACAAAGGGCTTGTGGATACAGAAAGTGCATGTATAATATTACAACAGTATTTAGACAGAAAGTAGGTCAAAATGGCAAACAGCACAAATAATGACAACATCATTGAAACAATCGACGAACACGGACGTCACGTCAAATTCGAATTAATCGACATCGTTGAATTAGACGAAGTTGAATACGGTCTTTTATACCCCGTAGAAGGCTTTGACCCCGCTAATCCTTCAAAACCTGGGGATAAAGTCGTAATTATGAGATTAAAACAAGACGGCGAAGACTTCATCTTCGAAAAAATTGAAAGCGATGAAGAGTTCGATAAAGTTGCAGACTACGTTGCAGAAGTTACGGAAGCACAACTTGCTGAAGAAGCAAACGGTGAAAATTAATCAATTTTCTTAAAAAATAATGCACCATATTTAGGCAATGAAATTTTCAGAGGGGTATTACCATCGGAGACAAGTTTTTCCGAATTGAGGAAATGCCCCTCTCCACCATATTTAGGGCTATCCGTATTCAAAATTTCTCTCCATTTGCCTGCTGGAAATTTGATATTATAATTTTGCAAATATGAAACGTCAGAAAAGTTCTTGATTGTATAAACTTCATCATCACAAGATTTGCAATCAGCAGCATGAACCCAAGAAATCGGGTGCGAAACCGTATCGACAATTTCTCCATCTTGCAAAGCGTGATAATTTGCATTGATTTTATTTAAATCTTTCATCAATTTTCCGGTATTATAAAGGTCTTTGACGTATTTTTTGCAATAATGAATACTTCCTATTTTAGAATCCAACAAAGCGTCAATCCCCGGTTTATAACCTTTTGTTTCAAGGTATTTTTCGTAGCCCGAAGAAAATTCTCTAAAGAATTTAAAATAGGTCATTTCTCCCCATTCGTCCCCTTGAAATACCATTTTCGGCCCCGGACTTGAGAAGGTTGTTGCAATAGCAAGCCTAAACATCTTCAACGACTTACGATAAGCCTGTTTCAAAAATGGAACGGTCGTTTTTAATGACAAATAATTTTGTTTTGCAAATTCTGCAAACTCAGTCTCTGACATTTGTTCGAGTTCACCAGTCATAAGTTTTTTCAAAATCGAATGCGAAACATGTGCAAACTCTTGTTCCCGTCTATGTTTATAATTTTTCGGAATATTTTTGTAAATATCAATTTGTTTTGCAAAAATTTTCGTGATAAGTCTTGTGCCATCGATATTTCCGATTTCATCGTGGCTCATTGCATATTTTACACGATGTTTAGAATTTCTGACAACTCTATCAAATGATGAAATGCTTTTCGGATAACCGTTCCAATACTCGAGCATCAAAGCAGCAATTTGTTTATGGTACGGAAAATCCCACTCAGAATCGAAATTCAAAGTATCGAGCGAACAATCATTTGCCATAATTTTGCTTATGAAATATCTGTGATTTCTAAGATTTTCAGCCTTTTCTTCTATCGGAAAAGGACTTGTAACCCTTTCATCATTTTCTCTTGCATCTTCTGCAATCAAAAACGCATCGTTAACGTGATAATGCAACTCAGCCGCAATCATTTTCATCGTGTAGTCAGAATT